>CAMIWP010000115.1 GCA_946402475.1 uncultured Selenomonadaceae bacterium | reverse complement strand
CTCCTCTGCAATGGCCCGCAGGGCCGAGACAGATCAAGGAGCCTTACGTGTGCATCGGTGTGCAGGCATCCAGTGTCGTGAAGGGATGGCTCTATCCCAACGGATGGGAGGAGATCGTCGCGTATCTGAGAGAACAGGGTTATCGTGTGCTCTGCATCGACAAAGAATCCCACCGGGAGGAAGAGGATCTGGGGATTGCGGTGGACTGTCCGAAGGGCGCGGAGGACTTCACGGGAGATCGTTCCCTCATCGAGCGGGGAAACATGCTGTCCCATGCCGATTTCTTCCTCGGGCTGGGCAGCGGCCTGTCCTGGCTGGCCCATACGGTCGGATGTCCCGTGGTCATGATCTGCGGCTTTTCCATGTACTGGTCAGAGTTTCCTACGCCCTATCGCGTTTCCAATCCCCTGGCGTGTTCCGCCTGTTACAACGATGTCCGCGTGCTCTGGCATAAGACCTGCTGCCCGTATCATGAAAAGGATTCCCCCGCGTTCCTGGAATGTCAGCGGACCATATCCCCTGGCATGGTCCTCCAAGCCGTCAAGCGCTTGCAGATGCGCCTGAAGCAAGGCCGCCCAAGATCATAAAGCGGCTTTCACGCATGCCATCATGAGCTTTTGGTTGGCCTTGGGGAGTTTCTCGCTGCTGTTGATGTCTCCCGCCCGATAGAAGCTCTCCCATGCGGAAGCATACTGCTTTTCGCGGATCTGGAGGATTCCCATGGCCACGTAGGCATTGGAAAGCTCGGGAATGAGGAGGATGCTCCTGCGGAAATCCTCCATGGCCTCCCGGTTCATGCCCAGGCGCAGGTAGAGGTTTCCCCGGTTGTACCATGCCTGGGGGAACTTGGGATCCCTTTCGATGGCCGCCCCGTAATCCGCCAGGGCGGCTTTCGTGTCCCCCAGGGACTCGTAGAGAAGCGCCCGGTCATACAGCGCTTCCGGGGAGGGGGACAGACGCAGGGATTCCTCGTAGTCCAGAAAAGCCTCCTCGGTCCTTCCGCCGTTGGCGTAGGCAATGGCCCGGGCGAGATATGCCTTGGCATCCTCCGGATTCTTGCGGATGGCCATGGATGCCTGGATCTGGGACTCGGGGGAGCCGTCCGGCGCCATGGCCTGTCCCCAGAGGTTCAGGATGTCCTGTCCGTAATGGGTGCCGGGAACGGCCCAGGCGCCGTTGAGTCCTGTCCATGCGTGGACCTGTCCGTAGAGGTCGGGACGATTGACGGCGATGTGCTCATAGCGGGGATCCACGATCTCCGCAGAGGGCCGCTTCTTGGACGCATAGGCGAGAAGGTGCTGGATGTGGGCCCTGGCCCCCAGCCGAGGGGAGGCGAACTGCGCGCCCCTCACCTTGTTGCCGGTGGCTCCCAGACCGCAGAAGTTGTTCTGCTCCGGCAGCACATCCCCGCCGTAGTTGAAGAATCCCGTTTCCTTGAAGGCCTGGCAGAGGGCCACGTCCGGCCGGATGCCTTCCCGCCCGGCTTCCTCGTAGTAGCAGCGCACCAGCTCCGTGGGGGTGCAGTTGATCTTCGGCTTGGGATTGCGCCGCTCCAGGAAGCGAACCATCTGCCGCTGGGGTACCTCCGCCTTTCCCAGGATGCTCACCTGTCCCGCTTCCACGCCTGTCATCATCAGGGGAGAGGTGTAGGAGGGCGGCATTTCCCACCGGGTGCTGTCCAGGGCGGCCTTGTCCAGGGGGCCCGGAGGGGTTTTGGGGAAGGATGGCTGCCGTTCCTCTTTCCCCTTCGCCCGGTTCTGCTCCTTCTCCAGCCACTTGCTCCAGGAAAGGGTGGTATCCTTGGTGCGAAGCTCGCTGGCGTAGCGATAGAACAAGCGGATCATCTCTGCCCGATGGTCGCCCTGCCGGGCCTCCCATTCGCTGTTCCCCCGATGTTCCAGTATGTCTCTCCCCCCTTGGAGGCCGTGGCGCTTTGTCACATCCTCCAGGGACACGTCGGGATTTTTCAGGATGTCATACATAGAGAGAAACGTGCTGGTGCGCCCATGTCCCGCATGGCAGTGGAAGTGAAGCCATGCGTCCTTCGGCAGGGCGTTGACAAAGGCCAGGAAGCGCTCCACGGTCGCTGCATCCGGCCACATCTTGTCCGCCGCTGCAAAGCGGACGTAGCGAAACCCCGCCTCCTGGGCGGCTTCCCGCTCCGTCTTCACGCTCTTCGGCTGGAAGGTCTGCTCCTTGAACCGGGCCTTGTCGGACTTTCCCTTGGGGCGGAAGGTGGTCTTGTGCCCCAAGAGGGTCTTCAGCCTCCGGGCCTCCTCCTCTTCCACGGCCTCCGCCGTCATTCCCTGATTGGCGGCGTTTCGCTTCTCATACCAGCTCACCGCCCAGCGATCGGCAAAGCCGTGGGACTCCTGACGGAGATCCACCAGGTAGATCTGGGAAGGGTTGGGCGCCTCCTTGCGGATCTTCTTGTACAGGACGGGAAGCTCCTTCAAGTTCGGCTGGGCGCTGGCGGATGCCTGGATGGTATCCAGCCCCCTGCGCACGGGCTCCCTGCCCTCCACCTTTTTGTGCCAGGGATCCGTGGCCATGCGGAAATTGTAGGGGAGCTCCGAGCCCCCGTCCTCATCCAGCCGCCAGTATCCCTCCCCGGCCCAGGCCACCGACGCGAACGCCACGAGCCACGCTAGGGCAAGGAGCCCGATTCTCCCTCGAAGTCGTGCATACATCCTGCTCATCCCTTTCTGTATTCCAGTTTTTCTTTTTGACATTGTTGATTCTGGGTTCCATTTTTTCTTTTCTGTTATAACGAGACAGAAGATGTCCCCCCTTTCCGCAAGTGGGAGCGGACACCTCAGAACGGTGAGCATATACCCGCAGGGCACACGTCCCCGCCTCGTTGTGACGCAAAGCTAACCTGCCTCGTTATCCCTGCAAGGCATCCCGACAGAACCGGCGGATCTCCTCCATGCGAGAATAGAGATTCTTCCCGGGGCAGGAGGTGTCATTGAGATCCCGATGGCCGAGGATGACTCCCTTCCCCATGGGATCCAGCCCGTATTCGCTGCAAAGCCAGGCCGTGAGGTTCTTCACGGCGGACATCTGGTATCTGGTGGGTTCCGCCAGGTCGAAATTCCCCGCCAGGCAGATGCCCACGGAGGTCATGTTGTTGCTCAGGGCGTGGGCGCCCACCAGGCTGGGCCAACGCCCCTGCTCGATGCTCCCGTCCTTGCAGATGAGGTAGTGATAGCCGATGCCGGCCCAGCCCAATTCTTCCCGATGGAACCGATGGATCGCCTCGGCGGTGGAGTCCCTGTCCTCGGGGAAGCCGGCATGATGGATGACGATCTTGTCCGTGGACGCCCGCTCCTCATGATCCGTGAACTGGAGAAAGGGACGGTAGACCAAGGGCTTTTCCGGCTTCCGAATCCTTGCCTCCCCCAGGGAGGGCAGGAGCAAGGGCATGCCCAGCGCCATCACGGCGGAATATCTCAAAAAGTCTCTTCGATTCATGTCCTTTCCTTCCCAACGCAAAAAAAGTTCTTCTCTCTGTTCCATGATAGCAAAGGGCGGCTGTGTCTGTCAAAAAAAAGAAAGTCGGAAGGATCTTTTCGTGTTTTGCATAAAAAAGAGTCCTCCGAAGAATGACTCAAGGAAAAAAATATGATAAAATTTGGCAGGGGAGACGCAAAACCGGAACAATGGCGTTATAGGGGGGATCCAGATGAAAAGAATCATGACGGGCAAGATGCTGCCGGTTCTGTTCCTGTGCCTCTGGTGGGCGGCAACGGTCCTTGCTGCCCCGGTGACGGTCACGGGTCAGGGAGGATCGGAGCGCACGGCCCTCCACGATGCCATGCGGCAGGCCATCGAGCAGAAGGTGGGGGTCTATGTGGACAGCCACACCTATACGGAGAACTACCAGGTCATCCATGATCGCATCTACGCCCAGTCCGAGGGCTATATCCAAAGCTATCGGGTGCTGAACAAGAACTATTTCAACGGGATATGGACGGTGGAGATCCAGGCGGAGGTCAGCGAGGAGAAACTGCGCACGGATCTCCTGACGAAGCTCCAAAAGAAAGCCCTCATCGGCTCCAATATGATGGATCCCCGGGTGGGGGTCCTGGCGGTGAACGCCAACGGCGTGGAGGACATCGCCCTGGAGAACATCTTCATCGCCGGCCTGCAGAACGAGGGCTTCTCCCGCCTCATCGACCTCAACCAGATCGACGCCTCCGTCCGCAACCGCATCGCCAGCGCGAATTTCGAGGGGGACATGGAGCTTCGGAACGCCCTGAGCACCCAGTTCAACGTGGACTATCTGGTAAAGGCCACCGTCACCACCCGGGGAACGGACATCAACAAGGTCATCCCCATCAACGATCCCAACATCCCCCTCCAGAACCTTCCCTTGGGGGATCTCATTCCCGACCTCATGAACCTGAACAGCTCGGAGGTTCTTGTAACGGTCCGCATGATGAACGTGAACACCGGGGAGATCGTCTACGCCGGTTCCGGCAGCGGCAAGGCCTCGGGCAGGCAGTCCGAGGGAAAGGCCATCCAGAAAGCCACGGCGGGGCTCATGAAGGAACTGGCCCATGCGATCATCAACAAGGCCGCCAACCCGGAGCAGCATGTGACCATCCTCATCACGAACCATGCCTTGGGAACCATGAGCCAAGCCTATCAGCGCATCAGCCAGCTCCCGGGGGTGAGCCACGTCTTCACCCGCAGCACCAGCTACGGAGCCATACAGGTGGACGTGGACTACATGGGCACGGCCTATGACCTGGCCACCGAGATGGAGCGGGCGGGCATCACCATCAAGGAGATGAACTCGGAGTACATAAAAATTTAACAACCCCCGTTGGCAAATCTCCCTTCCTGTTGTATGATACACCCTGTGGGATATTTCGGACGGCACTCTCCGGGAGGCCGTACCGGATATGATTACCCAA
>CAMIWP010000114.1 GCA_946402475.1 uncultured Selenomonadaceae bacterium | reverse complement strand
GTAAGCAGGACCAAATCAGCCCCCGCGCCGCCGTCGATCACCAGCTTGTCCGCGCTGAGGATGGAGAAGGTATCGTTGCCGAGGCCGCCGGAAATCGTACCGCCATCAACACTGTCCTTGATGACGAAGTAATCACCTGCCGTGGTGCCTGCCACATTCCACGTACCAGTCTTCGTGCCATCGGTAGTAACGGTAATCGGCGCACTAGTCCCTCCGCTCGTGTTCAGGGACACCGTCAGGGTGGTGTCGGATCTGGTGATCGTGCCCAGAGCACCCTTAGAAGTCAAGGTAGCCACACCCGACGTTCCGATGTACGCGGTCTTCCCCGTAAGCGCATCCGACGTCATACTCGTATAAAGTCCGGAATAAGTAAGTGATACACCTGCCATAAAATAACAACCTCCTATAAAATAGAATCAGCAGAAAAATCTCTGCTACCGCCTTCCCATGCGCCGACTTGCATCCGGCGCACAGGAGAAGTTTTACCTTCTTTGCGTAGTGTAGCACAATGGATTTTTTTTGTAAAGGCTTTTTTCGAGGAAAATCCATTCCCGAATCAATTTTAATCTTTCTCTAACCTTCGCCGTTCCCGCGCTCTCTTCGATCAGGAAGCAAGAAACGATCCCGAACATAAAAAATTTCCCATGACGGGCGATACATCATGGGAAATCCAAGAGGTTGTCAAAACGGAACGATTGTTGCTACAATCGGTTTCTCTATCATCATACAGGATTCCCGGAAATTTTGCAAGGGGGGACCTAAGATATATTTTCCAGAAATATTTTCCCGCGTCACTGAAAATATTTCATCACCTTCTGGGCGGATTTCGTCTGGAGGAAGAGGATGATCCGATCCCCCGGCAAAAGCTCCGTCAGGCCGTTGGGGATGGCCGCCGTGCCGTCCCGCACGTAGGCGCAGACCAGGCACTCCCGGGGGAGCTTCGCGTCCATGAGCCGCCGATGGGCCACGGGAGCGCCCTCCTGGACGATGACCTCCATGGCCTCCGCCTTGGCCCCCTCCAGGTAGGAAACGGACACCACGCCGCCCCTGCGGGCAAAGGCCATGACCTCGCTGGCGGAGAGCAGGCGGGCCGAGACCACCACGTCCACCCCCACCTTTTCCATGAGATCCACGTACTCGTTGCGGGCCACCCGCACCACCGTCTTCCGCGCCTTGAGATGCTTCGCCAGGAGGGCCAGCATCAGGTTCAGCTTGTCATCCTCCGTCAGGCAGATCACCACGTCGGCGTTCTCCACGCCCTCTTCCGTCAGGAGGTCGATGTCCGTGCCGTCGCCGCAGATGGCCAGGCCGTCGGCGAGCTGCTCCGCCATGAGGCGGCAGCGGCTCTGGTCTTGGTCGATGACCTTCACCTTCACCTTCTGGGCGTCCAGGAGCCTTGCCAGCGCACGGCCCGCCCGCCCCGCGCCGATGATCATGGCCCGTTCCAGCTTGCGGGCGTCCCGCCGGACGAAGTTCTTGCTGAACTTCTCGATCTCCTCCGGCATGCCGATGAAGTAGGCGTTGTCATGGACCATGAAGCTGTCGTCGCCGTGAGGGATGATCATGCGGTGATCCCGGAAGATCATCCCCGCCAGCACCCCCTTGGGGAGCTTCATCTCTTTCAGGGGGACCCCCAGGAGCTTGGAGCGGCGGCGCACCTTCGTCTCGAAGAGCCGCACCTTCCCGTGGGCGAAGTCCTCCACGTTCAGAGCCGCGGGGGTCATGAGGATGCGGTTGATCTCATGGGCCGTGATGAGCTCGGGGTTCAGCATGAGGTCGATGTCGAAATTCTCCTTGAGGTAGTCCTTGGCCTCGGACATGAACTGCATGTCCCGGATGCGGGCCACCGTATGGGAGATGCCGTGCTTCTTCGCCAGGATGCAGGCCACCATGTTCACCTCGTCGCTGCCCGTCACGGCGATGAGGATGTCCGCGTCCCGCACGTCGGGATCGTCCATGGTGATGGGGCTGGCCCCGTTGGCGGGGATGGTCAGCACGTCCAGGGTATTCTTCACCGCCTCCAGCTGGCCTTCCTCCTGATCCACCATCACCACGTCGAACTGCTCCTGGGAGAGAAGCTCCGCGATGCTGTACCCGAGTTTTCCCGCGCCCACAATGACGATGCGCATGTCCTCCCCTGCCTTTCTGCCCGCGAAAGAAAAAGGCTTCTTCCCCTCGCGGCCTCCCTACAAGCCTCCCAGAATCTTCCCGCCGCCGAGGATGCGGCCCTCCTCGTCGTAAAACACCGCCGACTGCCCCGGGGTCGCCGCCCGGACCGGGGCGTCAAAGAGGATGTGGATCCCCTCTCCCCTGCGCTCCAGAAGGGCTTCTTCTCCCCGATGCCCATAGCGGATCTTCACCCGCGCCCGCACACGCTCTCCTTCTTCCCATCGCTCCTTGGCCATGAAGGCGATGTCTCCGCACAGGATCTCCCGGGAACAGAGGGAATCCGCCTCCCCCAGGACCACCTCGTTCCGCCGCAGGTCGATGCGCTTCACGTAGACGGGGTGTCCCAGGGCGATCCCCAGCCCCTTTCTCTGGCCGACGGTATAGTGGAAGATCCCCCGGTGACGACCCAGGATCTTCCCTTCCTCATCCACGAAGTTCCCTTCGGGAGCGCATCCCTTTCCCAGTTCTCCCTCGATGTAGTCCCCATAGCTGCCCTCCGTCACGAAGCAGATCTCCTGGGAGTCCTTCTTCTCCGCCACCTCCAGCCCGGCTCTTGCGGCGATCTCCCGGACCTCCGGCTTCCTCCGCTCTCCCAGGGGCAGGAGCGTCCGGGAAAGCTGTTCCTGGGTCAGGCGGTAGAGCATGTAGGACTGGTCCTTTCCCTCGTCTGTGGCCTGCTTCACGGCGTATCTTCCGTTCTCCAGCCTCACCAGAGAGGCGTAGTGTCCCGTGGCCACCCAATCCGCCTGCATCACATCCGCCGCATGGAGAAGCCGGGGCCATTTCACATGGGGATTGCACTCCACGCAGGGATTGGGGGTCCTCCCTCTCAAATACTCTTTAATGAAAGAATTCTTCACCTGTTCCCGGAAGCATTCCGTCGCGTTCCACGGGTGATAAGGGATTCCAAGGGCCCGGGCGGTTCTCCGGGCCTCCTCCAGCTCGCAGCACCTGCTGCTCTCCGCTTCCCAGGTGCGGAGGGTCACTCCCGTCACGGCATACCCCGCTTCTTTCAGAAGGTACGCCGCCACGGCGCTGTCCACCCCGCCGGACATGCCCACGATGACCTTTCCCTGTTCCATCCCTTCACCTCACAGACGATCCCGGTTCCCTTAGAACCTGTTCAGAAATAACTTATACCTCTTGCTTGCCCAAATTTCCACAGACTACGTTGTCGGTCGGACAATGCTTCGCCATTTGTACAACTTATTTCTTGCCAATTCCTTACGACGCCGTTGCTCCCGTTTTTCCACAGGTAATTGCCTCGTTATCCTCGGCTCGCCTTCCAGATCTCCACAAGCTCCGAGGCTGCGGCCCCCGGATCCTCCGCCCCGGCTACGGCAGACACCACGAAGAAGCCCGCCACACCCGTTTTTGCCAGCAGGGGAAGATCCGATGCCGTGACGCCGCCGCCCACCACCACGGGGACGGGGCTGACCCGGGCCAGTTCCTCCAGCTCTCCCGGGGTCCGGGTGACGACCCGCCCGTCGGCGGTCCGCCCGCTGTCCGGCTTGGTGGCCGTCTCATGAAGGGGGCCTGCGCCGAAGTAGTCGATGTGCCGCGTGTCCAGTTCCCTCACGTAGGAGACAATATCCTTCTTCCTCGCCGACAGGCCCACGATGGCGTCCTCTCCCAGATAGCGGCGGCAGACTTCCGGTGGGATGTCCTCCTGCCCCACGTGGATGCCGTCCACCCGGATGCCCGCGTCCCGGGCCGCCAAGGCCACGTCCAGGCGATCGTCCACCAGGAGGGGCACCCGACCGGATCGCCCCGATGCCTCAATGGCCTCCGCCGCCTCCCGAAGGCAGCAAATCAATTCCCGGGCCGACACCGCCTTGGAGCGGACCTGCACGCAGGTGAACCCCGCCATGACCGCCGCCCGCACCACATCCCCCAGTGGCCGTCCCAAGGTATTCTCCGGCCCCGCCACCAAATAGGCGGAAACATCCACGCGCCTGCCCACGAACCATCCCTCCGCTAAATCTTTTCCCTCATCCTGACTCGTTTCATTTGTGCAACAAAACACCCATTGACCTGTCCGCATTTCTTCTGCCAACTGTAATATTCCGACATATTGACGGAATGGGTTGCGCTTCCGCTGAATACGATTCGATAATAAAATTGATATTCCTTTAAGCTTGGCATGAGCAACGCTCTTGTTTTTTCCAGCTGTTCCATTGCGTGGAGAAGATCGGATCCCTTCAGCTCTATAAGATAGGCTGCTTTCCTGTCATCATTCAGGACGGCATAGTCGCATTTATCGGTATCCTTTCCGGTGATGACATCTCCGTCTATCTTGTATTGCCGCACGAGAGCGCCACGATCATTCTCGGCGATATGCTTGGATCGTTTCTCCGAAGAAACTATGAGTCTCTGCCTGTCTTTGCAGAGACTGTCATGTCCTTGGAACACATCCACGTCATCTTTCATCTTTGCTCTCCATCAAGAAATAAATTTCCATCAGGCGTTCCATCTCCGAATTTATTTCATCCGAGGCGCCATCGATCAATTCATTCTTAATAAATCCGTCTACGATCCCTTCTTGAATTTTGCCGTCTTTCAGGAACCCCGCCCAAGTTTTTCCTTTGGGGAGCGTTTCCATCTCGTTGATGGGAAGTTTTCCCTTATACGCGTCCGAAATCGAACTGGCAAACAGCAGATTGTTCAACTCCCCTAAGATATAGGGGCTGTGCGTGGTCATCAAGACCTGGTTCCTCTGATGGCCGAATAATACCAGGGCATCTGTGATATACTTTTGGGAATGAGGATATAGATGAGCCTC
>CAMIWP010000113.1 GCA_946402475.1 uncultured Selenomonadaceae bacterium | reverse complement strand
CAGGGTTTCGTTGAGGAGGTTGCCGATCTTTTCCTGCAGGAGCATTCCCGAGAAGAGAAGGCACACGAGCAGGATGAAGAGCTTGAAAAGCATTTTGGCGCTGATGTAAGATCGCAGACTACTCAAGGACTTCCACCCCCTGTACCAGCCAGTTCATGCGTTCCAGAAGGACATCGTCGGGAATGGACTCATCCGATGCGCAGCGCAAGACGCCCCCGTTGTCGTACAGCTCTCCCGCGAAAATGAGCTTCCCCGAGGCGAGTTCCTGCCGCAGGGCATCCACCTGCCGCGCCGTGTCGGGGGAGACGGCGGACGAAAACTCCGAAAGAGCCACTGTGCCGCGCTCAATGCCCAGCCAGCGATTCTTGACGGAATTCAGTTCCCCCTTCAGATAGCGCTGCACGATGTCGATGTAGTAGTTGTCCCATCGGCAGATGACAGAGGTCAGGTAATGGGCGGAATAGCCTGTGAGCAAAGCATTGTATCCGATGAAGTCCGCGCCGTATCGGTCGGCGATCCGACAGGCGGCGTCCTCGTCCTGGTGGTAGGTCAGCACATCTGCTCCCTTCTCCCGGATGAGCCGCTGTGCGTTCGCCTCTTCCCTTGCCTCGTCCTGCCAGGCTCCCGTCCACATGACGACGACCCTGGCTCCGGGATTCGTGCGGCGGACGCCCAGAGCGAAGGCATTGATGCCGCGATTCACTTCGGAATTGGGCATGGCGGCCACATAGCCGATGATATTCGTCTTCGTCCTGAGTCCGGCCAAGGCGCCCGACAGATAACGGGCCTGATACATGCGAACGAAATAAGCCGTCATGTTCCGGGCATGCACCTCGGCCGAATTGGTGGCAAAGGCAATGTCCGGGTATTCCTCCACCAGTTCCCGGGCTTCCGTGGAGTAGGAATAGCTGGCGAGGAAGATCATGCCCGCGCCCTCGTCGATGAGTTCCCGGATGGCGGCGGGACATTCCCCGTTGTTTTCCTTCACATTGTCCCGCACCAAGAGCTGGGCGCCGAATTTGTCCGCCGCAGCCTTGATGCCCTGGTATTGGGAAGCGTTCCAGCCCGCCTCCCGTATATCGCCGATGGTGACGAAACCGATCTTGAGGCTTGGCTTCCCCTCATGCTCCAGGCCAAAGGCCAGCACAGTGACCGCGAGGAGCAAAAGGATCCCCATCCCCAGTAGCGGCCTCCACCATCCGAAATCCTTCCAAGAAAATTCCATATCCGACCTCCCGACGGGCTCCCTGCCCTCCGCAGCCGATGCCGGAGAGCTACAACATGTCATCTCCATTTCAGCATATCCGATTTTTCGAAAAAGACAAGGGATGAGAAAAAAGTGGTCGATTTTCGGGAAAATCGGTCGTTTTTTATAGGATTCTCAGAAAAACAAAAAAAATCTGAAAAAATTCTGCAGAAACTTGTAGGAACAGGCAGGAAAAACAGGACAACGGGGAGAATAACGCAGTTCTATAGAAATCATTTTTCCTTATGATCCCGGAAAGGGGGAAGCTTTGTGAATGAGGCTGAACTTACATTATGCGTCCTGATGGTCTCCACCGTTCTTTTTGCGACGGAGGTCATTCCGCTGGCAGTGACAGCCATGGGTGTGGCGATTGTTTTGGGATTTCTCGGCATCATCACACCGAAGGAAGTTTTCGCGGGGCTGTCCGATCCCACGGTGGTCCTCTTTGCGGGGATGTTTGTGGTGGGGGCCGCAATGTTTCGGACGGGACTTGCCAGAGCCATCGGCATGGCCATCGTGAAACGGGCGGGTACGGAGGAAAAGCGGCTGATGATCGCCATGATGACCGCGACCGTCGTCATGTCCTCGGTTTCCTCCAACACGGCCACCGTGGCCTGCTTCATGCCGGTTGTCATCCAGATCTGCGCCACAGCGGGGCTCTCGGTTTCCTCGCAGCTCATGGCTCTTGCCGTGGCTGCCAACGTGGGAGGCACCATCACCATGATCGGCACGCCTCCCAACATTCTGATGAGCGCGGCGCTTCACAACGCGGAAATGCGGCCCTTCGGGTTCTTCGAGTTCGCGTGGATCGGTCTCCCCCTTTCCGTTGCGGGAATTTTGTACATGGTGCTTGTGGGCAGGAAGATCTGTCCGGACAGACGTCTTTTGTTGCCCGAGGAGGCCGAATCGGCGAGTGGGGAGACAACATCCGAAAAGTGCGGTAAACGCAAAATATGCGCCGTCATTCTCGTCGCCGTGGTGTTCGCCATGGTATTCGCGGAGCAGATTCACGTGGCCATGGAGGTTTCGGCCTGTATCGGTGCGCTCCTTTGTGTCATTACGGGGTGCATCACGGAGAAACAGGCCTATGAGGGAATTGACTGGACGACCATCTTCTTGTTCGCCGGCATGCTCCCCTTGGCCAAGGCCATGGAGGGCAGTGGCGCGGGAACCCTCATTGCGGACAAGGTGGTCGCTTTCGTCGGCGGGGATCCATCTCCTTATGCTCTCGTCGCGGCTCTTTTTCTCCTGTCCTGCGGTCTCACTCAGTTCATGTCCAACACGGCGGCTGCGGCGCTCCTGGCCCCTATCGGGATCTCCATTGCCCAGTCCATCGGAGTGTCATCCTATCCCGTGCTGATGGCCATCGGCATGGCGGCTTCCTGCGCCTTTACCACTCCCATGGCCACACCGCCCAATACGCTGGTATTCGGGCCGGGGCGGTTCAAGTTCATGGATTATGTCAAGGTGGGACTCCCCTTGATCGTCCTTTGTCTGTTGGTGTGCCTGCTGGTCATTCCCATGGTTTGGCCATTTCATTGATCCGGTTTGATTTGGGAAAGGAGCCCATGGATATGAAAGCAAAAACCACCGCCTGTCTCTTTCTTTTCAGCGTCTTGGCGAGTGTTGTCCTGACCGGATGCGGATTCTTCGGATTCGGTCAGGATCCTGGGGGAAGGGATATGAAGATCGGGATGCTCGAAAACTTCAACATCAGTGAACAGGAGTATGCGGCGATCATCAAGCATGAGGGCACGGAGATGGGAGGGGTTCCCTCCATGCAGTTTCCCATCGTGGTGTATTACGATAGCTTGAATGCACTTCTCATGGGGTTGGAGTCTGGGAACGTCGACAGGGTGAGCACGTACCAATGCGTTGCGAAGTACCTCATGGCGAGGGATGCAGAATACGAGATGACGGATTTCGTGCGGGCGAGTTTGGTGGACTCCTTTTGCAGCGCGGTTCGGGAGGAAGATGCGGAACTGTTGCGGGGCATGAATGAAGCCCTTTCCGCCATGCAGAAGGACGGAACCCTCGATCGTCTGGCCCGGGAGTACATCCATGATGTCGAGACAGGAGCGAAACCGCTTGCGGCAGAGCTCCCGAAGATTCCCGGGGGCGGGGTTCTCAAGGTAGCCGTTACGGGAGATTTGCCGCCGCTGGATCTGGTTTTGGCCGATGGGACGGCTGCCGGTTTCAATACGGCGATTCTGGCGGAAATCGGTCGCCGCATGGGAAAGAACATCGAAATCGTCCAAATGGACAGCGGATTCCGCATGGCTGCCCTCATATCCGGACGGGTGGATGTGGTTTTTTGGACGGTTATCCCCACGGACGAATTTACCACGCGTCCCCCCGATTTCGATCAAACCCTTGGGATTGCCACCACAATTCCCTATTACAAGGATGAGATCGTTCACATCCGACGAAAGAAATAACCGTTGCACTCTGTCCGCGGGCAATCGGGATAAACACGATGACGAAGTGAAAGATGTCCCCCGCCCCTGCAGGTGGGGGATATCTATAACAGGCGATGAGCATATACCCGCAGGGCACAGGTCTCCCGCTTCGTTGTGACGCAAAGCCAGTCCCCTTGGGAAAACACCGATGGGAGGATTTTGCCCTATGGCGGAATTTGAACCATTGCGTTATGAGGAATAGAACCCCTCGGAAGGACGGAAGTCCAACCGAGGGGTTCTTGCGTACCGGTGCGATGCTATTTCGACATTTCATTTTTCGTCGTAGCGCTGGAGCAACAGACGTTCCATCCGCTGTCTTCGGGCTTCCTCCAGCCGCGGGCGGAAGAAGATGGTGGGGATGGTGACACCCACCGCCATGGCGATGACCACGGTGGCGGCCTCCACCCCGCTTCGGATGCCAAGGAGAAGGGTCTGGGCGTCTATGGTGGTGATGTTGAGGATGGAGAAGAGCAGGCGGTAGAGAAGGACTCCCGGCATCAGGGGAATGACAGAGGGGATGGTCATCACGGTTCCCGGGGTGTGGAAAAAGTGGATGAACCTTTGGGCGACGATGCCGAGGATGGAGGCCCCCAGGAAGGAACCGGCCACCAGGTTGCTGTCGAATTCGATGACCGCGATGTTCCTGACATCCACGGCCACCATTGCCCCAAGGGCGATGACGGGGAGCAGGCGCCTCGGCACGTTGAAGATGGTGGCGTAGCCCACTCCCGCGAAAACGGCGGCAAGGGATTGGGAGAAATAGATGTCGTCCGGCTGGATGGGAACCCGGGTAAAGTCCGTGATGTTTCCCATCCAAAGAGCGATGCTGATGCCGAAGGTCATGCTGCCGATGATGAGCATGGTATGGGTGAGGCGGGTAGTCCCCGCCATGATGAAATCGTTGAGCATGTCGTCCACGGCATTGATGAGAGGGATGCCGGGGATGAGAAAGAGGGCGGCAGCGATCATGGGATAGGAGGGGGTTGAGGTGCCGGAGACGGACTGGGTGAAACAGGCGATGGCCGTGGCGGTGAAGGCGGATATGGCTGTTCCCGCGTAGACATTGAAGCCGTAGGCGTTGCAGAGGCGGCGCACGGCAAAGCCCAGGGCTGCGCTGACGGCAGTGCAGAAAAAGGAGATCCAGTCGCAGCCGAAGAGCTTGCAGATGCCCCCGCAGGCGAGTCCGGCACAGAGGGTGCTGAGGAGGGGCGGATAGGGACTCGGCATGGCTTTGATGCGGCGGAGAGC
>CAMIWP010000112.1 GCA_946402475.1 uncultured Selenomonadaceae bacterium | reverse complement strand
TACCTCGGCGGAAAACATTTCAATATGCGCATGCACGAAGGGGACTTCAATTTTGACGATGCCATGCTGAAAAAGGCCGTTGCATACGCCCATGCCCACGAGGTGAAACTATACATCACACTCAACAACCTCATCAGTGAGGAAGAACTCCCCGCCCTGAAAGAATACCTCTCCTACCTGGGGACCATCGAACCGGACGCTCTGTTGGTCCAAGACTTCGCCGTTTTGGAGCTCACGCGCAAAATGGGACTTTCCATCCCCATACACAGCTCGGTCATGATGAACATCCACAACGAACACGCCATTGAAAAGCTCAAGGAATATGGTATCACCCGCATTGTGGTAGGAAGAGAGATGACTTTGTCGGAACTCAGCCTATTTCGCGAGCGCACGGGCATCGAGGTGGAGTATTTCATGCACGGCGACATGTGTTTCTCCGAAAGCGGGCAGTGCATCCACTCGGGCGTCGTCTTCGGGCAAAGCGGTAATCGCGGCCGTTGTCTCAAGCCATGCCGCTGGCCTTTCCGTCTGACGGATGAGGACACGGGAGAAATTTTGGACGAAAACGGTCCGGGCCCTTACAAGCTGGCCCTTAAGGACATGTGCATGTACCGCAGCATTCCCCAACTCATCCAGGCCGGCGTCTTCTCCTTCAAAATTGAAGGCCGTATGCGTCCCCCGGAATTCATCCGACGCATCGTTGCCACCTATCGGCGGGCCATCGACGCCTATCTGGAAGATCCGTCAGGCTACAGGATCGACGAGACGGGTTGGAGATCCCTCTACGAGAACCGGGCACGGGATTTCACCACCACCTTTGCCTTTGGCCAGCCCACGGAAAAGGACATCGGCTTCACCGGGGAAAGAGAGCCCCGCTTCTTCAGCGATGCGGTAAAAGAAGCCGGGTTCCAGGACGAGATCCTCAAGCAGGAACCCCCCATAAAGGGGACCTACCCTTCCCATGCTCTTCTCTCCCTTCGAGTGAACTCCCCCGCATCGGCAAAGGCAGCCATAGACAACGACGCAGACCGGATATATGTGGGCGGAGAAGCCTTCCGCCCATTGCGGCCTTGGACCTTGAAAGACTATCGGGAGATCATCGCCTATGCGAAAGAGCGTCATGCCGCCGTCATCGTGAATACGCCCCGCACCACCATGCGAAGAGAGTGCGGCGAGCTGGAGCAGCTTTTCGCCGCTCTGCAAGACCTCTCCCCCGACGGTCTGATGGTCAGCAACCTCGGAACCCTGCACCTGGCAAGAAAACTCACGAATCTCCCGCTCCAGTCGGATCTCTCCTTCAATCTCTTCAATCGGCTGGCGGCGAGATTCCTGAAGGAAAACGGCCTGTCCATGGGCGTTGCATCCCTGGAGCTTTCCTTTGCCCAGCTCAGGCAACTGGTGGAGAATTCGGAGCTTCCCATAGAGGTCGTCGTTCACGGCTCCTACGAGTCCATGCTCTGCGATCACAACATTCCTGCCATGTCTCTGCCCCATCTCCGCGAACTTGACAACCCGGAATTCTTGGACAGGCACTATGCCCTGTTGGATCGCGCCGGGGAGATCCATTCCATCCGCATCGACCAATACGGCCGCAATCACATTTATTTCGCCAGGGATCTCTGTTTGTATCCTTACTTGGACAAACTCTGCAACGTGGCCTCTTATCGCATCGAAGCCCAAGACTATTCCGCGGAACTCACCGGTCTGGTCACACGCCTTTACCGTCGACGTCTGGATCGTCTTTCCCAAGGGGATACGTGCTGTGATGCCGATGCCATGCATGCGCTGGAAAAAAAGGGACCTCGCCGGTTCGGCGTGGGCACCCTTCGGTTCCGTCAAAGCAAGAATTCCATCTAATGACAACGAAAAGGAGAAGTTCCCATGCCTGAATCTGAATACATCGGCCCGAAAGCCATTCTGGAAAAAAAGAAGAACTACATCATGCCATGCCTCGGTCATTTCTACCGGGAGCCCCGTCAGATGGTACGCGGGGAAATGCAGTATCTGTACGACAGCGAGGGACGGAAGTACCTGGACTGCTTTGCCGGAGTTTCCGTCATAAACTGCGGCCACTGCAATCCCGACATCACGAAGAAGGTCTGTGAGCAAGTGACGACGCTTCAGCATGTCTGCAACATCTACCTCACGGAGAATTTCGTAAATCTGGCAGAACGGCTGGCTCAGGTCACCCCCGGGGATCTTCAGAAAAGCTTCTTCTGCTCCACCGGGTCCGAGGCAAACGAGGGCGCAGCTCTATTGGCCTCCATCTACACAAAGTCCAGCGAGTTCATCGCTCTGAGGAACGGCCTTCACGGGCGCACGAAGCTCGGCATGAGTCTCACGGGCATCCAAATGTGGCGAACGGATCCGAATCCCGTGGGAGGCATCAGCTTCGCGCCGAACCCTTACTGCTACCGCTGCCCCCTGGGGAAAAGATATCCAGAGTGCGATCTCGCCTGCGCTGACATGGTGGAAGACCTCATCCGGACCGCAACCTCCGGCCATCCGGCAGCTCTTATCGCAGAACCCATTCAGGGAAACGCAGGCATCGTGACCCCGCCCAAAGGATATTTCCGGCGATTAAAGGAAATCCTGTCAAAATACGACGCTCTTCTCATCATCGACGAAGTGCAGACCGGCTTTGCCCGCTCCGGCAAAATGTTCGCCATTGAGAACTTCGACGTGGTGCCGGACATCATGACCGTTGCCAAAGCCCTTGGCAACGGTGCTCCCATCAGCGCTTTCATCTCCAGCGCGAAGATCGCCGACACCTACACAAAGCCGGGAGCTTCTACCCTAGGAGGAAATCCCGTCTCCAGCGCAGCAGGGCTCGCCGTCCTGGACTACATCGAGAAGCATCGGCTCACGGAGAATGCCCGTATGCGCGGCCAGCAACTCAGGGCGGGCCTTGCGAGATTGCAGGAGACCTATCCCGTCATTGGCGACATTCGCGGGCTCGGTCTCATGGTGGGCGTGGAATTCATTCATCCCGAAGATAAGCGCCCGAACCCGGAACTTCTGGATCAGCTTCTAGAAACTCTAAAAAATCGGGGCTTCATCATCGGTAAAAACGGTGTCGACCGAAATGTCATGGCCTTCCAGCCCCCCCTCGTCATCACGGAGCAAAACGTGAATGATGTGTTGAACGCCTTGGATCTTGTTCTTTCCGAACAGTGACTTCAAGAATTTTTCTTGCGTAGCACTGCTGCGCCTCCTTTCTCCGCCTTGCCTATGAAAATTTGTTCTGCGCTATCTGTACAACTTATTTCTTGCCAGTTACTTTCGGGAAACACTGATTCATGCAGCCGCTCATCTTGACGCATCTTGCGTGTCCTCCCTGTGTCGACAAATCCTCGACATAGCACCACTATGACTGCGGTTTGTCTCCTTGGGAGGGACACGCAATCTACACCAATCTGGACGACTTCATTTCATCAGCATTTCCTTAGGAAAGCAGTTTCTCCATGTTTTGCCGCTTCAGCTCCATCGTCGGATGCACATAGCGATTCAAAGTAATGCTCACATCAGAGTGACCCAGCAGTTCGCTCAAACATTTCACATCGAAATCTGCCTCCACGCACTGAGTGGCAAAGGTGTGACGAAGTGCATGGAAGTTTGCGTCTGCAATACCTATGGTGGCAAGCACTGCCTTGAAATGGTTCTGCATGGTGCGAGGCTCCACAAATTTCTCCGTATCTCCCGTCAAGAAAAAAGCTCCCGGCTGCCAGGTTGGCGCGAGAGCGGAGCAAAGTTTGTCTGGAAGCGGGATGGTGCGAATGGAGCAATCACTTTTGGGCGGGGTGACTACGATCTTGGTTTTTGCGCCGTCCCCCGCGAAGCGCCGAATCCGTTGCAATGTCCGACGAACATAGAGTTTTTTCTCCTCTAGAGAAATATCATCCCATGTGAGGGCGCAAAGCTCACCAAGCCGGATTCCCGTGGACAAGCAGAGCAGGATGCCGAGATGTCTGCGGTTCTGGCTTTCATCCAGGTAGGCATGCAGTTTCTCCCGTTCCGATGGGCTGAATACCCTGAGCGGCTTGGCTTTTTGTTTGATCCCCAACCCGTTCGCTGCATAGCCCACGGTGATTTTTCTCAGTACTGCAAACTTCCGCAGCTGTTTCATGACCCGAAAGATTTCCGACACGGTCTTGGTGGAAAGCCCCTGATTGCTTGCGCCGCCCTTTTCCAACAGACTAACGCAGAATGTGGACAGCATCTCATCACTGATATCTGCCATATCCGTATTGCTGAACCTGGGGCAGATATAGCAGCGCAGATAATCTCTGTACTTGGCAACGGTGGACTCCTTGAGAAACGCCTCGGATTCCTTGAACCAGGCATCGCTGACCGCCCCCAGTTTGGTCCGGCTGCGTTTTGCCTCCGATAAGCCTTCGTTCCACTCATATTGAGCCATTGCCAGCTTGAACTTGGTTTCCCTGCGCGTCTTGCCGAACACCGAACCGAAGATGGTCCGGCCATTCCTGCGTCCCTTGACAAAACGCCCTTCCCATCGCCCGTCCTTTCTCCTATAGATATTGTCCCCTGCTTTGGCCACGATGCATCATCCTCCTCCAAGCGTGTTGACTTTTACCTCTGAACGTGTGATATTAATGACGGGCGTTTCCCCAAGGGGACTGGCTTTGCGTCGCAACCATTAAAAAAGACCTTCAGGACAACATCCTAAAGGTCTTCGTTCTTTCATGGTGCCTCAGAGCGGAATCGAACCACTGACACGGGGATTTTCAGTCCCCTGCTCTACCAACTGAGCTACAGAGGCAAATGGCGACCCGAAGGGGACTTGAACCCCTGACCTCCGCCGTGACAGGGCGGCATTCTAACCAACTAAACTACCGGGCCGCAATGGTGACGCGTACGGGATTCGAACCCGTGAAGCCGCCGTGAAAGGGCGGTGTCTTAACCACTTGACCAACGCGCCATGGTGGCTCACCCGGGATTCGAACCCGGGACACCCTGATTAAAAGTCAGGTGCT
>CAMIWP010000111.1 GCA_946402475.1 uncultured Selenomonadaceae bacterium | reverse complement strand
TCCCAACTCCAGCCCCTCATAGAGCTGTTGGGCCAGCATCATGGTCCTGCGGGAAGTGAATCCCAGCTTCCGCGCGGCATCCTGCTGCAGGCTGCTGGTGGTGAAGGGGGCGGATGGCTTGCGGCGACGCTGCCCCTTCTTTACCTCCTCCACGCGAAACTCCTGTTTCCCGAGATCATCCACCAATGCCTTGGCATCCGCTTCGTTGGAAAGGGAGAGCTTCTTGCCCTCCACCTGCGCCAGCTCTGCGTCGAACATGGGGGATTTCCCCTTGCGAAGTTTTACCCCGACGGTCCAGTACTCCTCCGAAACGAAGGACTGTATCTCCTTCTCCCTGTCGCAGATGAGCTTCACCGTGACGGACTGCACCCGGCCAGCGGAAAGTCCCTTTCGTACCTTGCGCCAGAGAAGGGGGCTCAACTTGTATCCCACAATGCGATCCAGCATGCGACGGGCCTGCTGCGCGTCCACCCGATCCATATTGATGGGATGGGGTTCCTTCACCGCCGCCTGAATGGCGGGCTTCGTTATCTCATGGAAGACGATCCGGCAGTCCGTCGCGGGATCCACCCCCAGAATATGGGAGAGATGCCATGCGATGGCCTCACCTTCGCGATCCGGGTCGCTGGCCAGATAGATCCTGTCTGCGCCCTTAGCCTCCTTCTTGAGCGCCTTGATGAGCTCCCCCTTGCCCCGAATGTTGATGTACTTGGGAGCAAAATCATGCTCCACGTCGATGCCGAACTGACTCTTGGGCAGATCCCGCAGGTGTCCCATGGAAGCGCGTACCATGTAACCCCTGCCCAGATACTTCTCTATGGTCTTTGCCTTCGCCGGCGACTCCACCACCACCAGCGCCTTCTTCGACTTCCGGCGTGCCCTTGTCTTTGCAGCCAATCCCTCACTCCCTTTCCGCGCGCAAATAACCTCGCGACTTGTTCTCCACCACGAGTCCCTTGAGCTGCATCTGAAGCAGCAGAAAAGCGATTCCCGATGCGTCTCCCTGGCCCTTGAGGCTGTATATGATCTCATCTATGGAAAGGGGATGATCATAGGAAAGGACGCTGTAGACAGCCGCCTCCTCGGGATTGAGCTCCGGCCTCTTTCTGGCTGGTTCCCCCCGTTTTCCTGATCTTCCGTATTCCGCCAGGACGTCGGCAACATCCGTCACCAGTTTTGCCCCCTGTTGAATCAGATAGTGACAGCCCCGGCTGGTATCCGCGAAAATGCTTCCCGGCACGGCGAACACATCCCGGCCCTCGTTGAGAGCCAGCTCCGCCGTGATGAGAGAACCGCTCCGCCTGGCGGCCTCCACCACGATGGTTCCCCGGCACAAGCCGCTGATGATGCGGTTCCGGGCCGGGAAAAAAGCGGGCAGCGGGGAAGTTCCCGGCTCATATTCGGAGATCACCGCTCCCCTTTCGGCAATCTGCCGCAACAGGGAAGCGTTTTCCGAAGGATACGCCACATCCACGCCGCAGCCCAGTACCGCCAAAGTCCGTCCCGCCTTTAGCGCTCCCAGGTGAGCGCAGGTATCGATCCCCCTCGCCGCGCCGCTGACCACCGTGACGCCGGCAGCGGCGAGCTTTTCCGCAAGGTCGAGGGCCACCTGCTCCCCATACCGGCTGAACCGCCTGGAGCCCACCATGGCAAGACAGAGCTCCTCCTCCTTCGGCAGGCTGCCCCGATAGAAGAACACCACGGGAGGGTCGAAGATTTCCTTCAGGTACTTGGGATAATCTGCGGATCGCACAGAACAAAGCCGGATTTCCTTTTTGTCGCAGATTTCCGCCAACTCTTTGGGATAATCCGGCCTGACCCGGCGCAAAGAATCCAGAGAAGCAAGCAAGTGATCCGGCAGTCCCCCGACGGAGGCAAGTTCCTTCGACGGAGCCTGCCAGATTGCCCTTCCATCGACAAAAACTTCCAACAGTTTTTGCAAGTGAACGCTTCCCATGCCCCCGGCCCTCTGCAATGCCGCCAGATAATACGCTTCCATCCCATCATCTCCCCCATCCGGCACGGCAATCGGATATTTTCTTATGATACAAAAATATTCTGCAAAATGCAACACTAACAAAAAATTTTCCAAAAAAAAACCATTTGCCGACACAAAATCGGCAAATGGCAGGAAAATACATCACTTTCTCGTCCGAGTGGTCTCGACTTCCACATAGTCGATGGGGCCGGAGATCGGCACGGAAGGCTTGCGAATGGTAGCGGTAACTGCCGTAAAGTGGGGATACTTCTCAAGGAGCTTGTCCCCGATATGGGCCGAAAGGGAAATGAGCAGCTGATAGCGCTTGTTCTTCACCGCGTCTCCCACGATGTCGTAGACCGACGCCGTATCCACCGCATCTTTCACGTCATCCGTGTCCACGGCCTTCTCGTCGTCCATCTCGATCTCCACGTCGATGTAGAATTTCTGTCCCTGCTCCCTCTCATACTCGTAGATGCCATGAAACCCATAGAACATCATATTATGAATCCTGATCTTTGCCATTGTGGTCACTCCTATCCTACAAATTCTTGATTCACTGATTACTTCGCGATAAATAAAAAAAATCCTTCCATGATCGTAGAAAGAAAATATATTTTCCTTGCCAACGATATGAGTAACCTATATTATTAAGGAAGGGAAGGGGGCACAAATATGAGCGATGTCTTCCTTTGGTTGCTTATCCTGCTGATGGCGGCCTACGTTTTCTGGGATGAGATTTTCACGGGATAAGGAAGTCGGCTCGCCGCCGTTCCAACAAAAAAGGAGAGGAAAGCCCTCTCCTTTCTCCTTATTTACACAACCCTGCGAGCTCCAATGTAGCAAGAACCCCAATAAGAACTGTGAAGGGAATCAATCGCCACCCCTCGGCTGGAGCTGGCGTTGATGAAATTCCCATCCCCCAGGTAGATGCCTACATGGGAAGGACCGTACTCATAGGTAGAGAAGAACACCAGATCCCCCGGAACCATTTCATTGCCGGAAACAGGGATGCCCACCTCGTACTGCTCGTCCGCCATGCGAGGCAAGTAAACACCTGCGTTGGCAAACACATAGCGCACATAACCGGAGCAATCAAAACCACCGGGAGAAGTGCCGCCAAAAACATAGGGAACGCCGATATACTGCAAGGAAGTCTGAATGATACGGCGGGAAATATAATTGGCTCCGCGGCTAACCTTGGGCATGGCCTTTCCCAGAAGAGCCGAATAGGTCGACTCCCCCACAAGACCGTCTGCTTCCAATCCATTGTCCGCCTGAAATGCCTTGATGGCTTCCGCCGTAGCGGGGCCGAAATCCCCATCCGCTACCACATCGTAGCCAAGACTTGCCAACTGACCCTGGATCTCCGCAACCTCGCTCCCCTGATCCCCCACACGGAACGCCGAAGCACTCGCCACGGAGAAACTGCATACACAAAGAATACACAACAAACATACACGGACTAGATTACTCAAAAAAAAGTCTCCTCTCTTTTACGCCTGCGAGGTTAGCTGCCGGATTAGGACAGAGAGTCCGTCCTTGCCTGCTTTGCGTTACCGCAGCCTTGACATTCACCCCAATAAATGGTTCCCCCGCTCCCGGGCCGGATTCGGCTTCCTGATTCCATCAAAAATGCCCTATCTATGGAAACGACTTAGGACTCAAGTCGTTATCTTCCCGTTCAAAAGTCCTTTTGTTTTCATCGGTTTTTCAGAATTGTCCTCAACATGAAAACAGACTGCCTCACGGGCAGTCATTCGACTGAAACGAGGTTAACATGAGCAGCCAATAAGCCGGGTTTTGTGCTGCAAGACAGCGGCAATCATTTATCTAGGCCGAATGGTCACCCATCGGCTCAAGCGACACAACCCGGAAGGTTCCGCGGGCCGCATCATCCCTTCCCTATTAGGTCTTGCTCCGTGTGAGGTTTACCAAAGCCAGCCAGTCACCTGACTGCTGGTGCGCTCTTACCGCACCTTTCCACCCTTACCGACAAGTCGGCGGTTTAAATTTCTATGGCACTATCTCTGGGGTCACCCCCGCTGGACGTTATCCAGCACACTGCCCTATGGAGCCCGGACTTTCCTCATCAGCTGTAAGAGCTGCCGCGATTGCCTGAACTACTCATATCAACAGCTATCATTATACTACATATTGTGTCCACATGTCAACCACGGCACAACTGCTACCCTCTGTCGAAATTTCCCCCAATCTCAAAAAAGACTGGCCTATCGAATGGGCATATTTTATAATAGAATTATGATTATTTTATGAAAGAGGGTATTTTTATGTCCACACCGCACATATCCGCAGAAAAGGGCGACATCGCCCCGCGCATCCTCCTACCGGGGGATCCCCTTCGGGCAAAATTCATTGCCGAAAACTTCCTGGACAACCCCAAGCAGTACACCGCTATCCGCAACATCCTAGGGTATACGGGTACCTATAAGGGAGTTCCCCTTTCCGTGCAGGGAACCGGGATGGGCATTCCATCCATCTCCATCTACGTCCATGAACTCATCTCCGAGTACGGTGTGAAGAAACTCTTCCGCGTAGGTACCTGCGGGGGCATGCACCCGGACGTGCATCTTCGGGATATTCTCATCGCTCAGGCGGCTTCCACGGATTCCTCCATCATCCGCAACATCTTCGGCGGTAGCATCAACTTCGCCCCCATTGCCGACTACGATCTTCTTTCCAAGGCCGTTGCCAATACAAAGAAACTGAACCTTCAGGCACGCGTGGGAAACATCATCTCCGTAGATCGTTTCTACGACAAAGAAATCGACAATGAAAAACTTCGCCGCTATGGCATCCTCGCCGTGGAAATGGAGACTGCGGCCCTCTACGTCTTAGCTGCCCAGTTCCACGTCCAAGCCTTGGCTCTCTTCACGGTGAGCGACCATCTCCTCACGAGAGAAGCCTGCAACGCGGAAGAGCGACAGACCAGCTTCATCGACATGATCCGCATTGCCTTGGAAACGGCTATTGAAAATTAAGGAAAAAACGCAAAGGAAAGGC
>CAMIWP010000110.1 GCA_946402475.1 uncultured Selenomonadaceae bacterium | reverse complement strand
AGAAAGGCTGTTTCCTCCGAGAAATTGCAGAAGAATGTCCTAGAGAAAAACAAGGAAAAGGCGGAGAAGAAGCTGTGCGTCCAGGAGAGCTCCGAGGAAAAGCTTTCGAATGTGTCTCAGCGAGAACAGGATGATGCGGAGAGAATCTGGAATGGTTCCCGGAGTCTGCGGTTTTACGGCACGGAGGACTTTAGCAAATATCTTCGGGAGAATTTTTCTGTTGTCAGGGAAGGTGTGGCCAGTATTTCCGGCAAGTATCTGCGGGAGTGCGTCACCGACGAAGACAAGCGGTCAAAACTTCTGGAGAATCTTCGGACAGCAGACGGAATGCTGGCTGCAAAGAAGGAACAGGTAGGCTTCCAGGGCATGAAGGTCAAGATTGACGAGGACGGAAACATGTCAACGGAAAGCTCCAGCGGCACGGTCACCATCAATGAGGACAAGAGCAGACGTCAGATTGCAGCAGCTGCCACAAAGGCGGATATGCAGATCGTTCTCGCTCGGCTTCAGCAGGATCTGGAGGCGGTGGAGGATGGATTGAAGCGGAATATGTGCGATGATGTTGAAGTAGAAAAGGCAAAAAAGCTCATTGAGCAGGCAAAACAGCGGATGGCAAAGCTTCCGGACAGGGCGCCGACACCGGAGGAACAAAGCAGGATGGCTGTCAACATGCTGATCTAGCATGAGGAGAGGACACTGTCCGTATGGATGCTGCAAATCAATCAGAGGCTCGACAGGATCCTGAGGGCTGTTTTGCCTATGGTAAAACTTGAACCATTATGTTATTATGACGAGGCGGAAGATGTCCCCCACCTCCGCAGGAGGGGGTGTAACATCTATAACAGGTCGTGAGCCATACTCCCGACTTGTTGAAACGCCAATTGTAAGATTTTCTCCTATGGTGAAATTTGAACAATTGCGTTATAATGGGAATATACTCGATGGGAGGTCGTGGAACATGATTTCAACCCGTGGCAGATATGCGCTCCGCGTCATGTTGGACTTGGCGGATCAGAATAGGGATGCGTTCATTCCCTTGGAGGAAATTGCCAATCGGCAGGGAATTTCCAAGAAGTATCTGGAGGCCATCCTGAAAGTGCTGGTGAAGCATGATCTCCTGAAGGGATTGCGCGGGAAGGGCGGCGGCTACCGCCTGACCCGCCGCCCCGACCAGTATACCGTAGGTGAGATATTGGAACTCACGGAAGGTTCCCTGGCAATTGTGTCTTGTCTCGCGAATGAAGAGAATCCCTGTGAGAGAAAATCCTTTTGCCGATCCCTTCCCATGTGGCAGAAATTTGACCAGATGGTGCATGATTATTTCTTTGGCATCACGTTGGCGGATTTGTAAGTTGCTGTCCATTTCCGATGAAGCATATTTTTTTCGTTGACATACTTTTGCCACATTCTCCTGTTATTCTAGGATCGTAACAAGATAGAACTGCTTTGGGAGGTCATTGAAATGAAAAAGAAATTGTTTGGGATTCTGTTGGCTGCGATGATCGTTTCTTCTGTACCGGCTTTTGCGGGAGATCAGAAGGATGCTTCCGAACATGATACGCAGTTCCAAACGCTGTGCTATGGCGGTTGCTACGGCGATGGCGGATACTGCGGACGCGGCTATCGCGGAGAAAATGGTCGGAATCAGTAGAAATTCCTGAATTTTTAGCAAAACCATGCTTTCGACGTACTCTCCGTGCGCGTTGTTACTTGATGGATTCAAAGCCCCGCAGGCAATCGTCCTTCGATTCGATTGCCTGCGGGGTTCTTTGTATGCCACATCCTTGTTCAAAGTTACCGTTGATTTTGAAAAATAAAATCATTCTCGTATATTGACAGTGCGATTGATATACGTTATCATAAAGAAGAACGCGTATTGTAATCATTCTCATTTATTTTTTGAGCGGGAGGCGGTTATCTTGACGTTGAGAGATGGTGTGACGGGAGAGGCGTTCAAGATTCAGGATATTGGAGATTCTGATTTGAAGCAGCGACTGATGACGATGGGACTGGTTCCCGGAACGAGGATCACGGTACTTCGTTCTGCTCCTTTTGGCGATCCGATGGCCATTGGCGTTCGTTCCTATAACTTGGCTCTGCGAAGGGAAGATGCGGAAAAGATCGCCGTGGAGAGAGTCAGCTGAGGAGGCGTGAAGATGTCAACATTATCCATAGCCCTTACGGGCAATCCGAATACGGGAAAGTCCACCATATTCAACCAACTGACCGGGGCCCGGCAGAAGATCGGCAACTGGCCGGGAGTCACGGTGGACAAGAAGGTGGGTTACCTGAACTACAAGGGCAGGGACATTTCTGTGGTGGACCTGCCGGGCACTTACAGTATCAACGCTCGTTCTCCGGAAGAAGCCATCGTCATCGACTTTCTCATGAACAACAAGATGGACGTGGTGGTGGATGTGGTGGATTCCTCCAACCTGGAGCGCAATCTGTTTTTGACGGTGCAGCTCATGGAGCGGGGGATTCCCCTTCTCGTGGATCTTAACATGCAGGACGAGGCCAGGCGTCGCGGTATGAGCGTGAATGCCACCAAGCTGAGCGAGATCCTGGGGATGCCCGTGGTGGAGACTACGGCTCGCAGCAATGACAGCATCAAGACCTTAATGGATGTATTTACCACCGAGGTCATGGAGAAGTACCATCCTTCCGAGAGCATCCAGAATCATATCGCTCATGTGGAGGAGATTCGTCAGAGCGGCAAGCCTAAGGAGATCATCGAGGAGGAGATCATCGCTGCCCGCTATGCCCTCATCGACGGGATTGTTGAGCAGGCCGTGACGGTGGAGAACCTCGGCCCGACCCGCTCGGAAAGCATCGACCGCTACCTTGCCAACGGATTTTTGGCTCCTGTGCTCTTTCTGGTGATCCTCTATGCTGTGTTCCAGATCACCTTCACGTGGATCGGACAGCCCATTGCTGACGCTCTGGATGAATTTATCAGCGGACCGATCACAGAGGGGGCGGCAGGCTTCTTGGAGGCTGCCGGCGTGGCGGAATGGATGCAGTCCCTTATTGTGGACGGAGTCATTGCGGGCGTGGGAGCGGTCTTGACCTTTGTTCCACTCATCTTCATTTTGTTCTTCTGTCTGAGCTTTCTTGACGGCACGGGATATATGGCGCGCGTCGCCTTTATCACGGATCCTCTCATGCGACGCCTTGGACTTACGGGCAAGGGAGTCATGCCCCTTATGATGGGATTCGGCTGCGCGGTGCCCGCCGTCATGGGTGCCCGCGCCTTGGATTCCGAGAAGGATCGTATGACTTCGATTCTCATCACTCCTTTTTTGACTTGCGGCGCGAAACTTCCCATCATGGCTCTGTTCGCCGCCATGTTCTTCCCGGACAACGCTGCGAATGTGGTGTTCCTCATGTACATCATCGGTGTTGTGATGGCAGTTATTGTGGCGAAAGTTCTCGGTTCGACGCTCTTCAAGGACAAGGGTTCCACTTTCCTGTTGGAGCTTCCTCCTTATCGCATGCCCGACATGAAGACGGTTCTCCTTGAAACGTGGGAAAAGGGCAAGGGGTATCTCATCAAGGCCGGTACCATCATCTTCGTTGCCAGCGTCTTCATCTGGTTCTTGTCCAACTACAATATGTCCGGCCCTGCGGAGGAGATGAACGAGAGCTTCCTCGCCAGCTTGGGCAGTGCCATTTGCGGCATTTTTGCCTTCCACGGGTTCGACACTTGGGAGGCGGGCGCTTCCGTCATTTCCGGCATTCTTGCCAAGGAGACCGTGGTATCCACCATGGGCGTTCTCTACGGTGTGGGAGATGGCATTGAAGCCGACGCTGCCGCAGAAGCGGCAGATACCTTCCTCAACAGCGGCATGGGTGCGGCCTTCACATCCCTTTCCGCTTTTGCCTTCATGGTGTTCTCTCAGTTGTACACCCCTTGTGTGACGGCTTTGGGCACCATCAAGAAGGAAGCGGGAGGATGGAAGTGGATGGGCTTCTCTGCCGTTTACATGTTCGCAGTGGCATGGTTGGTATCCCTGTTGGTGTATCAAATCGGGAGGCTTTTGGGCTTCTGATGGTTACTGTAAAGAAAACGAACTAAATTTTGTTGGAGGAATGGTTCCTTATTGCTTGGAGGAATTACCATGGCCAATTATATCCTGGGGGCGCTCCTAATACTTGCGCTGTATTTCGCCTTGCGTCACATTTATCGAAACATGTGTTCCGGAAAAAGCGACTGTTGTGGAGATGAATGTCCCCATTGCAGCGGGAGGGAATGTTCCTGCGCAAAGCCCGCAAGACGCACGTAGCGAGGCAAAGAGATCCTCCGTCGTTATCCGAAAGATTGTGTTCCGCTCGCCGCTGTCCTTGTCACGCACAAGGATGGCGGCGTGCTCTTTTCGGACGCGTTTTGGAAATATCCGGGACTTCTGCCCCATCCTGACTTCCCGTCCTGTCCTTGACACCAGTGGAAAAAAACATTAAAATATAGTGTAGTTATGCCATTGAAGCAGTTTTTCTTTAGGAGAAAAGTGAATTGCATAAAGGCAAAAAATGGAAAGGGAGGTGAATCATCATCGAAACAGTACTGGTAGGAATCCTCGCAGCAATTGTCGGCAGTGCCGGCGGCTATGTGGTTCGCAAGCGGACCGCAGAAGCCCAGATAGGTTCTGCCGAGGAAGAAGCACGAAGAATCGTGGCAGATGCAGAAGAGAAAGGTGAAGCCAGGAAAAAGGAAGCCATGCTGGAGGCGAAGGAGGATATCCATCGTCTGCGCCAGGAGCTCGACAAGGAGACAAAGGATCGCAGGAATGAGCTTCAGCGTCAGGAACGGCGTGTTGTTCAAAAAGAAGAGAATCTTGACCGTAAGTTGGATTCCCTAGAGAAGAAGGAGGAGTCCCTCTCCAGGAAGGAATCCAAGATTGATCGTACCCAGGCTGCCATTGACGAGCTTCACGAGAAGCAGAAGGAGGAACTGGAGCGAATCTCCAGCCTCACGGTGGACGAGGCGAAGTCGATGCTCATGGCGGAGGCAGAAGAAGAGCTGAAGCACGAGAAGGCGTTGAAGATCAAGGAATA
>CAMIWP010000109.1 GCA_946402475.1 uncultured Selenomonadaceae bacterium | reverse complement strand
GTGATTGCGGGTACGGGATCCAACGAGACGGCTTATGCTACCGAGCTCACACGGTATGCGGAACAGGTGGGAGCGGATGCGGCCCTCATGGTGACGCCTTATTACAACAAGTGTACACAGAATGGCCTGATCCGTCATTACACGACCATTGCCGATCATGTGAAGATACCTCTTATTCTCTATGCAGTGCCGTCCCGTACCGGAGTCTCCATCAAGACATCCACCTATGCGGAGTTGGCAAAGCACCCGCGTATCGTGGCCGTTAAGGAGGCCAGCGGGGATCTCTCCTCCATCCTGCGGTTGCGCAATGCCTGCGGGGATGAGTTGCATCTTTACTCCGGCAATGACGATCAGATTGTGCCAATCCTGTCCTTGGGCGGGAAGGGTGTGATCTCCGTTCTTTCCAATGTAGCGCCGCGTCAGACCCATGATATTTGCCGACTGTACTTCGAGGGCAAGGTGGAGGAGTCCGCAAGGCTCCAGATCGAGTGTGCGGATCTCATCGATGCCCTGTTCTGCGAGGTCAATCCCATTCCCGTGAAAGCCGCCATGCGTCTTCTGGGCTATGAGGTCGGTTCTCTGCGCATGCCGTTGACGGATCCGGAGCCGGTTCATTTGGAGCAGATCAAAACGGCTTTGAAGAAGCACGGCCTGTTGAAATGAAAAGGGACTGGCGATATTTGCTTTTTTGGTGTAAAATAGTGGTCGTGGTTTGATTTTGCGTGCAGGGGGAGATATTCTCATGAGAAAATTGGTTCAAGCGCTTCTTGTCATTTGTATGGTAGTGTTCAGCGCTCAGGTTGCCTTCGCCCGTTCGGATAAGACGACGATTTACGAGGGCGCAGATCTTTCCAGTATTCATCGCCTGGCGATCGGGTGTCCGCTCTACACCCCGGTGGCGAAGGAGGATCCCGATAATGCGGCCCTAATCGAGGCGGTGGCGAAAGCCAGCAAGGTGGCGCGCTGCTATGTGATTCCCTACGGTGATATGGTTCAGGGCATTCGGGCGGATAAGGGAATCGACATCAAGGCATTGGATCGCCGGAAGGCTGCCGCCGAGTTCAAGAGCAGTGTTGCCAAGTACGCAGATGCCTATGTCATCCTGACGGTGGCCAACAACAGCGGGCTCGCCTTCTTCTTCGACATTTACAAGTCGGGCTCGGATGAACTGCTTTACACTTACCAGGTCAACGGAAATCGCTCGGACAAGCCGACGGTGGAGACCTACCAAGCCTTGTCGGAAGAATTCTTCAAGCATTTTGAGCGATCTGCCAAGGAACAGCAGAAAAAGACTGAGAAAGAAGCGAAGAAGAAGTGAAAGAAAAGAGAGATATCGCTTTGATGCGGTATCTCTCTTTTTGTAGAGGGAAAGTTCATCGCTGTTCCAAATAAAGGGTCTTGATCTTGGCATCCTCGGCGGATTCCTTGGAGATATAGCCGTGTTTTGCCATGGCATCCAAGACGATGAACTGCCGCTTTTTGGCCATGATGAAGTCCACATAGGGAGAGTAAAGAGAAGGGGCATTGGGAAGTCCTGCCAACATGGCGGCCTCCGGGAGGGTCAGCCGGGAGACATCCTCTCCAAAATAGCCCATGGCGGCCTCGCCGATGCCGTAGAACCCGGAGCCGAAGTAGATGGTGTTGAGGTAGAGCTCCAAGATCTCGTCCTTGGAATAGTTGGCCTCCACGTCGATGGCAAGGAGGAGTTCCTCAGCCTTTCTTCCAAAGGAGCGTTCCTGGGAGAGAAACAGGTTTTTTACCAGTTGTTGCGTGATGGTGCTTGCCCCTTCTTCGATCTGCCCGTACTGCAGGTTCACGAGAGAGGCACGGGCGATGCCCTCGGGGTCAAAGCCCCAGTGGGAGTAGAAGCGGTTGTCTTCCACGGCCACGACGGCGTGGCGGAGGTCGAGGGGGATCTTGTCGATGGGGACATAAGTGTCTCTGTTGAGGTGTCGGTTCACGGCTCGCTTGAGGAAGATCAAACGGCTGAGCCGATCCGACAGTCCCACGTCCTCGTCTGCCTGTTCCCTCGCATTGGAGGGAGGGCGTTGTTCCGCCTTGGGCAGAAACTCTCCGATGTTCTGCCATGTGCGGGGCTGGAAGATGTGAATACCGCCGCTCAAAAAGAAGGTCAGGCAGAAAACAAGGACAAGGAAGCCGAGAAAGCGGATCAGGCGTCCGTAGGTTCGTTTTCTTCTTTTCATGGAAATAGGATGCTCCTTTTGCATTCTTGAAATATGCTTTTTCAAATGCTCACAACGATAGGATTATATAGTATAAAGGAGCATCTTTGCAATACAATTTGGCAGTCGAAGCCTTTGAGGGAGGAAATTGCAATGAAAGTCAGTGTCATAGGCGCCACTGGATACGCCGGGGCAGAACTTCTCCGTATCCTGTATGGGCATCCGAAGGCGGAAGTGGTTCATATCACCTCCGAAAGTCATGAGGGAAAAAGGCTCTCCGAGTTGTACCCGCATTTGCGGGGGCTTTTTGACATGAAGCTGGAGAGCATGAAGGACATGGAGCACATCGGAGCCGACAGTGACTTCGTGTTCATCGGATTGCCCCACGGTCATGCCATGGAAGTGGGGCGAGCCTTGGAAAACATGCCCGCCCGCATCATCGACCTGGGGGCGGATTATCGTTTTTCCGATCCGGAAGTCTACGAGGCTTGGTATCATGTGCCTCACACCCATCGCGGGGCACAGCGGGCCTATGGCCTGGCGGAGCTTTACCGGGAGGAGATCCGGACGGCGAAGATCATCGGAAATGCCGGATGTTTCACCACGGCAAGCATTCTTGCCTTGGCGCCCCTGGCAAAGCATCATCTCATCGATGTGAACACCATTCTCGTGGATGCGAAATCCGGTGTTTCCGGGGCGGGACGCTCCCCGAAGCTCGGGAATCATTTTCCGGAACTCTACGACAGCTTCAAGGCGTATAATGTGGCCCATCATCGTCACACCCCGGAGATTGAGCAGGCCATGGAGGACCTGTCGGGGGAGAAGACCCTGCTGAATTTCACACCCCATCTGGTGCCCATGTCCAGGGGAATCCTGGCCACCTGCTACGCTTCCCTGAACAAGGACACGACAGCGGATATCGTGGATGCCGCCTACGAAAAGATGTATGCCAACGAGTATTTCATCCGCCTTTTGGGGCGGAACGGCTATCCGGAGACCAAGGCGGTCCGGGGGTCAAATTTCTGCGACATTGCCTGGCACGTCGATGAGCGAACGGGGCGGGTCATTGTACTTTCCGCCATAGACAATCTTGTGAAGGGCGCGGCGGGGCAGGCCGTGCAGAATTTCAACATCGCCTGCGGTTTCGACGAGAAGACGGGGCTTGACTGTGTGCCCATGTATCCGTGAAGATGTGAATTTTCTGGGAGGTTTTGAATATGTTCAGTGAGAAAAACGCAAAGGTCGGCGTGGGATTCCCACGGGGTTTCAAGGCTGCAGGGGTCAAGGCCGGCATCAAGAAGAGCGGCAATCTGGATCTGGCGGTGATCTACACCGAGCGGGAGGCCGATGTGGCGGGAGTGTTCACCCAGAATGCCGTGGCGGCGGCGCCTGTGCATGTGTCAAAGGAGGCGGTCAGGGACGGAAAAGCTCATGCCGTTGTGGCCAATGCGGGCTGCGCCAACGCCTGCACCGGGGAACAGGGCATGAGGGACGCAAGGTCCATGGCGGCTATTGCCGCGAGGGAACTGGGCTGCGATGCCGATGCGGTTATCGTGGCATCCACCGGCGTCATCGGCGTGCACCTTCCCATGGACAAGATGGAAGCCGGCATCAAGAAGGCGGTGTCGGAGCTTTCCGAAACGGGAAGCGCCAACGCGGGCAATGCCATCATCACCACGGATACCTATTCCAAGGCCTGCGCCACGGAGGTGGAGATCGGCGGGAAGCCGGTTCGTTTTGGCGCCATTGCCAAGGGTTCCGGCATGATACAGCCGAACATGGCCACCATGCTCTGCTTCATCACCACGGACGCAGCCATTGACAGCAAACTGCTTCAAGAGGCTTTGTCGGAGATCACGGAGGTATCCTTTAACATGATTTCCGTGGACGGGGATATGAGCACCAACGACATGGTTACCGTCATGGCGAACGGGGCGGCGGGAAACGCGAGGATCACGGAAAAGAACGAGGACTACAGGAAGTTTTACGACGCGCTCCTCGACATTTGCCAAGGGCTTTCCCGCAGGATTGCCGCAGACGGGGAGGGGGCGACGAAATTCCTCACCATCCACGTCAAGGGGACGAGATCCTTTGAGGATGCCAAGGCCATCGGCATGAGCGTTGCCAAGTCCCCCTTGGTGAAAACCGCATTTTTCGGCGAGGATCCGAATTGGGGCCGTGTCATCTGCGCGGTGGGCTATGCCGGGGTCCCCATGGATCCGGAAAAAACCGTGGTGAAATTCGGCGACATTGCGGTCTATGCCCATGGGGTGAAGGCAGAATACGATGGGGAAGCTCTTCGGAAGGTCATGGCGGAGCATGACATTCTCATCGACATTGACATGGGGGAGGGAAATCGGGAAGCCACCGTTTGGACCTGCGATTTCTCCTACGAGTACGTGAAGATCAACGGGGAATATCATACCTGATCCGCATGCGGGAAAGGCTGGTGGGAACATGTTCAACCCAGGGGACAGGGCGGCGATTCTCGTGGAGGCGCTGCCTTACATTCGGGAATTTTACGGGAAAGTCGTCGTCATAAAGTACGGCGGAAACGCCATGATCAACGACGGACTCAAGGATAAAGTCATGCAGGATGTTGCCCTGATGAAGTACGTGGGCATCCATCCCGTCATCGTTCACGGGGGCGGCCCGGAGATCACGGGATTCCTCAAGAAGGTGGGCAAGGAATCTTCCTTTGTCAGCGGACTTCGGGTGACGGACGAGGAGACGGTGGAGATCGCGGAAATGGTGCTGGATGGAAAGATCAACTCCGAAATCGTGACCCGGCTCAATTCTCTCGGCACCCGAGCGGTGGGGCTCAGCGGGAAGGACGCGGGGCTGATCCAGGCGAAGAAGAAGCTGGCCACGGTCTACGAGGGCGAGGAAAAGAAGAAGGTGGACATCGGCTATGTGGGAAAGGTGGTGCAAG
>CAMIWP010000108.1 GCA_946402475.1 uncultured Selenomonadaceae bacterium | reverse complement strand
CCGTAACCCGTACCGCATCGGGGAAATACTATGTCTCCCTTTGCGTGGAAATGGATGTGGATTCCCTGCTTTGCCAAAATGCCGGAGGCAGTGTCGGCATCGATGTAGGGCTGAAGGAGTTTTACACCGACAGCGATGGAAACACAGTGGACAATCCAAGGATTTTACGGCGGCTGTCCAAGAAACTTGCTCGTGAACAACGAAGACTTGCCAGAAAAATGCCGAAATCAGCGAACAAGGATAAAATCCGCATCCGTGTCGCCCGTGTGCATGAGCGTATAGCGAATACCCGAAAAGATTTCCTGCACAAGGCATCCACAGCATTGGTCAGGCAGAACCAGACGATTGCCATTGAACGCCTGAGAATCAAGAACATGACGAAAAATCATCGTCTTGCCAAGGCTATATCAGATGTAAGCTGGTCGGAGTTCTTTAGGCAACTGGAATACAAGGCAATTCTGTATGGAACGGACGTGTTGAAGGTAGATACTTTCTACCCTTCCAGCCAAACCTGTTCCCATTGTGGACACAAATATCAAGAAGCGAAGAATCTGTCTGTCCGTGAATGGACTTGCCCAGAGTGCGGAACGTATCATGATAGGGACGAGAATGCCGCAAAAAACATCCTCTGCAAGGCGTTGGAGCAAAAAACAGCGTAAACCAAAAACCAAAATACCGTGGGGCACACGGGAATCTACGCTTGGGGAGAGCGTGTAAGACGGAACGGCTACGGTCGTAATGCAGTGCTCGTCGAACCAAGAATCCCCCGCCTTTAGGCGTGGGGAGTGTCAAGTCATGGTCTTGAATAAAATCTACCCACTTGCAAAACAACCAAGAAAACCGAAAGAACCGTCACAGATCCTTCACGGTATACACAGGAGGCATGCGCATGTCAAAAAAGAAATTCCCCATTTCCAAGGAACGACTGTTGGAAATCATCAAGGAGTATCCTACTCCCTTCCATATTTACGACGAGAAGGCCATCCGCAACAACATCCGCGCCCTTCAGAATGCCTTCCGCTGGGCCCCGGAGTTCCGGGAACACTTCGCCGTCAAGGCGACGCCGAATCCCCGCATCATCGAGATTCTGAAGGAAGAAGGCGCCGGAACGGACTGCAGTTCCTTGGCGGAGCTTCTTCTTTCCGAGGCAGCGGGCGTCACCGGGGAAAAGATCATGCTGACCTCCAACGATACCCCCGCCGAGGAATTCCAGAAAGCCGTTGCGTTGGGCGCCATCATCAACTTGGATGACATCAGCCACATCGACTACTTGGAGCAACATGCGGGAATGCCGCAATGCCTTTCCTTTCGTTACAATCCCGGCAATCTCATCGAGGGCAATGACATCATCGGCAAGCCCACGGAGGCGAAATACGGCCTCACTCGGGATCAGCTCTTCGACGCCTATCGAATAGCTCTGACGAAGGGCGTGACGCGCTTCGGACTGCACACCATGGTCATCTCCAACGAGCTTCGCTCCGAAGCCTTCATCTATACGGCGAAGCTCATGTTCACCCTGGCGGTGGAGCTCAAGGAGAGGCTGGGCATACATCTGGAATTCGTCAATCTCGGCGGCGGCTTAGGCATTCCCTACCGTCCCGAGGAAGATGCGGTGGATCTGGAATTTGTGGGAGATGGCATCCACAGTGCCTATGATTCCATCCTGGCTCCCCATGGACTCACGGATATCGCCATAGCCATGGAGAGCGGGCGTGCCATGACCGGCCCGGCTGCATGGCTGGTGTCCACCGTGCTCCACGAGAAAAAGACCTACAAGGACTACATCGGCCTGGATGCCTGCATGGCAAACCTCATGCGCCCGGCCCTCTACGGAGCCTATCACCACATCACCGTTCTGGGCAAGGAGGATGCCCTCTGCGACCATATCTACGACGTGACGGGTTCCCTTTGCGAAAACAACGATAAGTTCGCCATCGATCGGAAACTGCCGGAGGTCGACGTAGGCGATATCCTCATCATCCACGACACCGGCGCCCACGGCCACGCCATGGGTTTCAACTACAACGGCAAGCTCCGCAGCGCGGAACTTCTGCTCAGAGCGGATGGGAGCGTGGAACTCATCCGCCGCGCCGAAACTCTCGACGACTACTTCGCTACATTGAAATATCCATGCGGGCTCATGAAATAGGCTTAAGAAAAATCCCTTTTCGAACGATAAGAGGAATAGATCGTTACGGAAAGGAGTGAGGAATATGAACGTAACTCTGGAAAACATCCTGTGCAGCGACGCCATGGGCGATTCTGCCGTCACTCGGCTAAGGACCGCTTCAAAGGATACGAATGCCTTCAAGGAAATGTTTTCCTCCCTTCTCCAGGAAAGGCGCGACAATCTGCAGGATACCTTGAAGGAACTGGAGAAAAAGCGGCAGGAAACAGAGGAATTGGAAACCATGCGACAGATGCCAGAAGTGGAAATCATCCGCCGCATCATGCCTGACGGCAGCATCATGGTAACGGAATACCGTGACGGGAAGGTGGCCAGCCGTTACCGCAAAACGCCCCACATGGTGGAAATGCCGGACCCCAACGCCCCCATCCCGCGAAATGCGCAGGGAGACATTATCGTTGGCCAACAGAAGATGAAACAGGTGCCGAAGTTCAGTCTCTTTGAGGATCTCATGTAAAAAAATCCCAACTTCCGTCAGTGAAGTTGGGATTTTTCTCTTGCATCATGCCAGGACCCGCGCCAAACGAACCAGCTCCGGATCCAAGGTCTTCTGGTTGTTCACCGCATCGAAAAGATTGATGCTCACCACTTTGCCGGCGTCAAAGCCAAAGACCACATTGGTGACACCGGAAAGAATGGCAAGCGCTGCCTTCTCTCCCAACATGGAAGCCTTCATCCGATCTTCGACGGTGGGAGAACCGCCGCGCTGGATGTGTCCGAGAACCGAAACGCGGGTGTCAATGCCCGTTTTTTCCTCTACCACGACACCGAGGCCGATGGCATCACAGGCACCTTCTGCCACCACGAGGATGCTGTAGCGTTTTCCCCTCTCGTAGGCCTCCCTGAGCTCATGGCACATCTCGTCCAGGTCGAACTTTACCTCCGGCACCAGCACGTACTCCGCGCCTCCCGCAATGCCCGTCGTCATGGCGAGCCAACCAGATTTATGCCCCATGACCTCCACGATCATGATGCGGCGATGGGCGGAAGCCGTATCCCTGAGCTTGTTGATGGCCTCCACGATGGTATTGGCCGCTGTATCCGCTCCGATGGTGTAATCCGTCCCCCAGACATCATTGTCGATGGTACCCGGGAGCCCCACAATGGGAATGCCGAATTCCTTGCTCATGAGGGAGCCGCCGGTAAGGGAACCGTCACCGCCGATGATGACCAAGCCCTCAATGCCGCGTTTCTGAAGATTGTCAAACCCCTTCTTGCGGCCTTCCGGCGTCTTGAACTCCTTGCTGCGGGCCGTTCCCAAAAAGGTACCTCCTCGCTGGATGAGATCGCTGACACTGCGGGAATTGAGCTGCTGGATGTCATCCCCGATCATGCCCTTATAGCCGTTGTGGATGCCATAGACCTCCACCCCCTCGTGAAGAGCCGTGCGCACCACCGCACGAGCAGCGGCATTCATGCCCGGCGCATCACCGCCGGATGTCATCACGGCAATCGCTTTCTTGATCATTGGTCATCTCTCCTGTCCACCATGCTGCGCATATATGTCCTCATGTTAAAGTTTCACATTCAAAAGGAATCTCATGTTCCTATTTTAAGGAATTCACGATGGAATGTAAAGCACTTTGTCGTGAAGAATCATCAACGCCCCTATAACACCATCGATTGTGGGGGTGAACATCTCAAAAGGTGATGAGCATATACCCGCAGGGCACACGTCTCCCGCCTCGTTGCGACGCAAAGCTGGCCCCCTTGGGGAAACGCTGATTGGAAGGATTTCGCCTTGCGAAATCCTGAACAATTGCGATATAATATTCTTATATATGTGTCTTTTACGTGTTTCGTGTTTTAGGAGGGTTTCTCATGCTGACCGCGATAACGAAGGATTATCCCCTCTCGCGGGAACTCCGATCAAAGATTGACCTAGTGTTGGAGTCCCACGACAACGACCCCACCCAGATCGTCGGTATTCTGCTGGAGGTGCAGGATCTGGATGAACGGCATTACGTGCCGGAACCCACGGCCTATTACCTCGCCGCGAAATTGGGCCTGCCCATCACGCAGATCTTTGAGTGCCTGAATTTCTACGGGCAGCTTTCTGCAACCCCCCGGGCAAAATACCCCATCCAGGTATGCAATTCCCCGGCTTGCCGCGTGAATGTGGTGGACACCAAGCGTCTGTTGGAAACCCTGGAGCGTCTGCTGGACATCAAGGTGGGAGAAACCACCTATGACGGGCGGTTCACCCTGGAAACCATCAGCTGTTACGGCGCCTGTGACCGCGCCCCCGCCGTTCGCATCAACGGCAAGATCTACGACCATCTGGACAGCCAGGAGAAAATCGAGGCACTCCTGCGCTCTTTGCCCTGAGGAGGTGGCACGGCATGAAGGACATCAAATTTCTCACAAAGAATTTCGGAGCCTATGATACCGGTTCCATCGGCTCTTACATGAACATCGGCGGATTCGAAGCTCTCCGCAAAGCTGTGACCATGGATCCTCGGGAAATCACCGATCTCATTGCTTCCGTGAAGGTCAAAGGCCGGGGAGGTGCTGAGTACGATCTTGGGCGCAAATGGTCCCAGGCCCGGGAAGTGCAGGGGGAGAACAAGATCATCATCTGCAACGCAGACGAGGGGGAAACCACTACCTTCAAGGATCGGGAACTCATTCGACACGACCCTTTCAACCTCATCGAGGCCATGATCATCGCCGGGTATGTGGTGGGTGCCACCGAGGGATTCATCTACATGCGCGGTGAGTATGCCTGCCACCGCCCCCTTCTTCTGGGCGCTATCCGGCAAGCGAAGAACTACGGCTTCTTAGGAACAAACATCCTCGGGAAAGGCTTTGACTTCAACATCAAGCTGTACTCCGGTGCGGGAGCCTACGTCTGCGGCGAGGGCACGGCTCTCATACGCTCCATCGAGGGCAAGGCGGGACGCCCCCGCATGAAGCCCCCCTTCATCAAACAAA
>CAMIWP010000107.1 GCA_946402475.1 uncultured Selenomonadaceae bacterium | reverse complement strand
ACCGCCGGTGTAGGCGTCCACGTCCAGCACCTCGCCGGCAAAATACAAGCCCTTCACGAGCTTCGATTCCATGGTCTTGGGATTGATCTCCTTCACGGAAACTCCGCCCGCCGTCACAATGGCCTCCGCCAGGGGACGCGTCCCCGTCACCGTCAGGGGCAAATGCTGAAGGGCGTAAACCAGCCTCCCCCGCTCCTCCTGGGTGATTCCGTGAGCGGGCCGTTCCGGATCCAGATAAGCCGCATCCAGCACAGGATGGATCATCTTTCCCGGCAAAAGATCCTGTAAGGCATTCTTCAGGTGTTTTCGCATGTATTTTGCAAGATCCCGCTGCACCCTGGCATCCAGCGTCTCCGGCGAAAGCGCCGGCTTCAGGTTCAGCAGGAGTTCGACAAAGGCCCCTTCCGACAAGAGCCGGGCCGCCCTGCGAGACAGGGAAAGAATCACCGGGCCCGTCACGCCGAAATGGGCAAACATCATCTCGCCGAAGAGTTCCGCCATCTTTTTGCCCTCTGCCAGGAGCGCCACCTTCACATTCCGCAGGGAGAGTCCCTGGGCCTCCCGCACCCATTCCTCCTCCGTCTCAAGGGGAACGAGGGCGGGAAGGATTTCAGTGACGCAATGACCCAATTTCTTCGCCATACGGTAGCCGTCACCGTCAGAGCCGGTCCCTGGATAGGATGCGCCCCCCACGGCAAGGATGACCGCTCCTGCCGGATAGGTTCTTCCCCTCTCCGTCACTACCCCTCTGACTTCCCCGCCTTCCGCCAGGATCTCCCTCACCGCCGCTTCCGTGAGGATCTCCACACCCAGCTCGTGAAGCCTTTGGATCATGGCATCCACCGCGTCTCCGGCCCGGTCGCTCCGGGGAAAGACCCGATTCCCTCGCTCCACCTTTGTGGGAACGCCTGCATCCTCAAAGAACCGGACCACATCCTGATTGTCAAAGGCCCGCAGGGAACTGTTGAGAAAGGCGCCGTTGCCCGGAATATTGGCGATGATCTCCGGAATGTCCGCCGCATTTGTGATATTGCAGCGCCCCTTTCCCGTGATGAGCATCTTCTTTCCCGGGCGATTCATCTTTTCAAGGAGAGTGACCCTTCCGCCGTTTTCCGCTGCCTTAACAGCCGCCATCATCCCTGCGGGCCCGCCGCCTACAACGAGGATCTTCCGCCCATTACCATCCGAGTCCCGCAAGCTCATAAAGCTCCGCCACCTCCTCTTCCGTCAGTTCCCGGTATCTCCCTCTCTTGACTCCCTTCAGATCCAATCCTGCAAAGACCGTTCGCTTCAGGGATTTCACCTCGCATCCGATGGCGGCAAACATGCGCCGGACCTGACGATTGCGCCCTTCATGGATTGCGAGCTCCACCCTGGACAATCCCTGCTCCTGCTCCAACAGGCGAGCCCTTGCCGGTGCCGTCATGCCATCGTCCAAAGAAATACCCCGCCGCAGGGAGTCCAGCAGCTTCTCCGTGACCGGGCCTGCCACCCTTGCCACATAGATCTTCTCCACTTCGCAACGAGGATGAAGGAGGCCGTTGGTCAAAGGGCCGTCGTTTGTCACCAAGAGCAGACCCTCCGTGTTGTTGTCCAAGCGTCCCACGGGATAGACCCGCTCCCGCACTCCGGAAAGGAGATCCAGAATCGTCCGGCGCCCCCGCTCGTCCTTCACCGTGGAGAGGTAGCCCTTCGGCTTGTTGAGGAGAAAATACACCATTTTCTCCTCCCCGCCCACGGGCTTACCGTCCACGCAGAGCGTCTGAAGCCTTGGGTCGCAGGTCCTGCCGAGCTCCGCGACCACCTGCCCGTCCAATGTCACCCGGCCCTCCAAAATGAGCTGTTCCGCAGCCCTTCGGGATGCAATCCCTGCCCGGGCAATGATCTTCTGCAATCGTTCTTCCATAGTCCTCAAGCGATATACTTTCTCACAAACTGATACAAGGAAACGAAAAAGGATTTCATCTCCACGGATTCCGTGGCAACGAGATCCGTGCTGCCGACTTCCTTGCCATCGTACAGAACCCGAAGCTTTCCCACGACCTCGCCCTCTTCCACGGGAGCATGAAGACCATCGGGCATGTCATAGATCTTTTGGTAGGCCTCTTCTCCGTCATCTCCCACGGGAAGAATAATATCCGAGGCCGTTGCGACCGATGTTCTCTTTCCGCGTCCCGACAGGACGGGAACCTTTCCCACAACGACATCACCCTCCACGATGCGAGCCGGTCTCACATGCTGAAACCCATAATCCAGCATGGCGATGGAATCGCTCCACATGTAGAGGCTGTCCAAAACCACGGAAATCAGCTGAATCCCGTTCCGCTTTGCCCCGGATACAAGGCATCGACCCGCCACATCCGTATAGCCGGTCTTCACACCGTTGGCCCCGTCATAGAGCCAGAGCATCTGGTTTTCATTGCGCCAGAGATGAGCGGGATCCTTGATCCACGGAAGGCTTTTCTCCTTGGTCTCCACGATCCTGACAAAGAGGGGGTTGCGGTATCCGTAAGCGGCGATCAGGGCAAGATCGTAGGCCGTAGTATAATGATGATCGTCCGGCAGCCCGTGGGGATTCACAAAATAGGTATCCGCAGCCCCGATCTCCCTCGCCTTCTCCGTCATCATATTCGCGAAACTCTCCACGTCTCCGGCAATGTGCTCCGCGATGGCGATAGTAGCATCGTTGCCCGACATCATCATGATGCCGTAAAGCAGGTCTTCCATTGGGATCCTGTCGCCCTCCTCCAGCCAAAGGGTGGAGCCCTCCGTTCCCTCCGCATGTTTGCTCACGGTGACAATGTCCTTCGGATTCCCCTTTTCCAAAGCGACGATGAGAGTCATTGCCTTCGTCGTGCTGGCGGGAAACCGTCGCGCCTTCATGTCCCTGGCATAGAGGACCTTTCCCGTCACCGCCTCCATGACGACGGCGGAACGGGCCGTTACCTTGGGAAGTATATTGTCCGTGCGTCCGGCCATCTCCGTTTCCGCGGAAGACACATTCCCCCCGGGTGCCGCAGATGCTCCCGCCATCCCGCAGAAAAGAAACAGGAACGCCGCCGTCCATATTCTCAACGCTTCCATGAAAACTCTCCCACTCACATTCTTCTTCATCTCATTCGAACGGCCCCGCTGCCGAGGAGCGCGGAGACTTCCGCATAGACCTCCGGAGATCCGTCCAGCCAGTACTGCTCCCCGGTCTTCTGCCAGCGTCCGTTGGCGTGCATGTAAACTGCGTGGGCTCCGTGATGTTCCGCGAAGATCTCTTTTAGCCTGTCATAGGTGGCCTTGTTAGCGAGTTCCGGGCCGATGGTCAGGTAGTATTCCGGCAGGTATTCCTCCAACGGCCATATAGCGTCCGCCAAGAGCACCACCCCGTCCTCCTTCGTGTCCACCCGTCCCTGGACCACGATGGGCATATCCGGTACCAGATGGTTCACATTCCTGTAGAATACCCGGGGAAAGATCGTCACTTCCAAGCTGTCGGTGAAATCCTCCAGCGTGATGAAACACATGGTCTCCCCTTTTTTCGTATTGATGCGCTTGGCGGAGGTCACCATGCCTGCCACTCGAACCAATGTCTTGTCCTTCACATTTCCCGTCACCAATTTGTCGAGACTGTTGAAATTCGCCAGCTTATCACGATAGGAGTCCAAGGGATGTCCCGTGATGTAAAAACCGATCAGTTCCTTCTCCCATGCAAGAATGTCCCTTCCGTCGGCCTCGGGAATATCCGGCAGCACTTGGCTCATTCCCTCATCCATGACCGCCTCCGAAAACAACCCCATCTGTCCGCTCTCCCTGTCCCGCTGCTGTCTGGCCGCATCCCCCAGCACATCGTCCAAAACGGCGAGAAGCTGGCTCCGCTTCGCTCCAAAGGTATCAAAGGCTCCGCATTTGATCAGGCTCTCCACGGCGCGCTTGTTGAGTATACGGGAATCCACACGGCTGCAGAAATCCCCTAGGGACTGAAAGGGACCATCCTTTTCCCGGATCTCCGTCACATTCTGCACCGCCGTCTCCCCGATATTGCGCACCGCTGCCAAACCGAAGCGGATGCACTCCCCGTCCACGCTGAAATTCGCCGAACTCGCATTGATGTCCGGCGGCAGTATCCGTATCCCCATGCGCCTGCACAGATCGATGTAATCGACCACCTTCTTGGAATCCACCACGCTGGACAGGATTGCAGCCATGAATTCCCTGGGATAGTGGGCCTTGAGCCATGCCGTCTGCCATGCCACCAGCGCGTAGGCGGCGCTGTGGGATTTGTTGAACCCGTAATCGGCAAAATGGGTCAAGAGATCGAAGATCGTATTTGCCAACGTCCCATCAACGCCGTTTTTCTCGCAACCCTCAAGGAAATTCTCCTTCTGGGCCATCAGGATCTCATGCTTCTTCTTCCCCATGGCGCGGCGCAGAAGATCCGCCTGGCCCAGGCTGAACCCCGCGAGGACCTGCACGATCTGCATGACCTGTTCCTGATAAAGCACGACCCCGAAGGTTTCCTTCAGTATGGGTTCCAGCAGGGGATGCAGGTAGGTCACCTGTTTCTTCCCGTGACGTCCCGCTATGAAATCCTCCACCATGCCGCTCCCCAAGGGGCCAGGGCGGTAAAGAGCCACGGTTGGGATGAGATCCGCAAAGCCCTCCGGCTGCAGATCCTTCACCAAGGCCGTCATGCCGCTGGATTCCATTTGGAACACAGCTCCCGTCTTTCCCTCGCAGAGCATCTTCGCCGTCAGCTCGTCCACCAGGGGAATTTTCCCAAGATCCACGATTTCCCCGCGATTCCTTTTGATGTTCTCCAAGGCATCGCTGATGACGGTAAGCGTCCTGAGTCCCAGGAAATCCATCTTGAGCAGGCCCAGCTCCTCCACGTGATCCTTGTCGTACTCCGTCACAAGGGTTTCGTCGGAGATCTGCACCGGAAGGTAGTCCGTCAGGGGCCGCTTCGCAATGACCACCCCGGCGGCGTGGGTGGAGGAATGGCGCGGGAGCCCCTCCACCCGGCGGGCCATATCCACCAGTCGCTGCACACCGGGCGAAGACGCGTAGGCATTGCGGAAATCCGCAGATTCCTTGAGGGCCTTTTCCAATGTCATCTTGAGGTCGTTGGGCACCAGTTTTGCCACCCGATCCACGTCGGCGTAG
>CAMIWP010000106.1 GCA_946402475.1 uncultured Selenomonadaceae bacterium | reverse complement strand
GGTGCGTGTCGTATTCGCATTCGCAATATTGTTGGAGATAACATCCATCCGCAGTCGCTCCGCCGTAAGGCCGGAAGCCGCCGCATCAATTCCCAGGAACATACCCATAGAATATCCCCCTTTCCTTCAAGAATAACGGCATCAAGACTGCCCGCTACTTATGACGTCCTTCAATTTTCGCACATATCCCTTCATCTGGGTCGCCAACGCATTATAGTAGAGTTGGTTCTTTGCCAGTGCGGCCATCTCTGCATCTACATCCACATTGTTGCCATCCACTCGCATGGTGTCATCGTCTTCCATCTCAATCTTGGCCTCAGCCTTCCCCATAGGAACCGGTGTCATATGGCGGTCATGGGTCAACGCCATTTGAAGCTTGTCCGTGGGAGGCTCTATTTCCCTGGCCAAAAGTTCCTCAAACACCACATTGCTCTTCTTGAAACGAGGGGTGTTCACGTTGGCGATATTGTCACTGATGACCTCATGTCGAAGGCTCGCCGCCTGAAGGCCTCTGGACAGGTAATCGAAGTTGTGGGAGTTCATGATCTGCTCCAACACGCCCAACTCACATCCTTCCAATAGTTATCATACAATACCGTATCATTTACATCGTTTATTACAAGGAAACAACTGATATATCATTCGATGAAAGCAAGAAAATCCCTTCAAATTTTATCATGTTTTTCACATTTTTAGAAGGGCGTCCGAAAAAATTTGCTGTAATTTTTCTTGGGAAAAGAAAAAGCCAGAACGAAGGCGACTCCGTTCCAGCTGCAAATCACCGCTTCAGTTTCTGAACTTCCTCCAAAAGGTACTCGTTGAGCACCTTGATGTAGGTTCCCTTCATCCCCAGGGACTTCGACTCGATGACACCGGCGGACTCGAACTTCCGCAGGGCGTTGACGATGACGGAACGGGTGATCTCCACCTTATCCGCGATCTTCGACGCCACGAGGATTCCCTCGGTTCCGTCAAGGGCGCTCAGGATGTTGACGGCCGCCTCCACCTCCGAATAGGACAGTGTCGCCAGAGCGATTTGCACCGCCGCCTTCTTGCGGGCCTCGATCTCGATTCTCTGGGTGTGGTCCCGAAGCATCTCCATGCCCACCACCGTGGCGCCGTATTCCGCCAGGAGCAGGTCATCCTCATCGAACTCGTCATCGTACTTGGCCACGATCAGGGTTCCGATGCGCTCCCCCACGCCGTAGATGGGAACCACCGTGGTGTTCTTCCCGTTGAACATGCACTTCGTCCCGTCGTCATAGGCGCACATCCCCGTCTTGGACCGAAGGTTCGCCGACGTCTCGTCCAGCCGCAGGAGCCAGCTCACATAAGCCTTTGGGAAAGCGCCCTGCTGTATGACCTTGTCCACCATGACATCGCATTCAAAGTCATCGATGAAGGCATGGCCGAAGATCTTCCCCTTCTTGTTGGTGATGTAGACATTGGCATCCAAAACATTGCTGAGCACCCGGGAAATGCCGTCGTATTCCACGTTTTCCGACCTCTGGAGGAGCCGATTGATCTTTCTTGTCTTCTCAAGTAATGAAGCAGCCATTCAAAAATCTTCCTTTCACTCTCTTCACTCTCTGCTCTAAGAATCCCTATGAGTATACTTTATCATATTTTTCGAAATAATCATAGATGTTTTTTGAAAATTTATGCCAAAATAATCATAGGTGATATATCTGCGAAGGAAAATCCGTTCCTGTTCAGCCGTGCCGCGTCGCGTACAGGGAAAGCGCCCGGCACGTCCCTACAGGATGTACTGGGACAGATCCCGATTCTTGGCGATGTCGGAGAGTTTTTCGTCCACATAGGCCGCATCGATGTCCACCCGTTTCTCTTCCATGTCCGGAGCATCAAAGGAAACATCCTCGATGAGCTTTTCCAGCAGGGTATGGAGACGCCTTGCCCCGATGTCCTCCGCCTGCTCGTTGACATCGCAGGCCAGCTCGGCGATGCGGCTGATGGCGCTGTCCTCGAAATTCAGTTCCACGCCCTCCACGGCCAACAATGCCTGGTACTGCTTCAAAAGAGCGTTCTGCGGCTCCGTGAGGATCTTCTCGAAGTCTTCCTTCCGCAGGGACTTGAGCTCCACCCGGATGGGAAAGCGCCCCTGAAGCTCCGGGATGAGATCCGAGGGCTTCGCCGTGTGGAACGCTCCCGCCGCAATGAAGAGAACGTGATCCGTCTTCACCGGGCCGTATTTCGTCACCACCGTGGAGCCCTCCACAATGGGAAGAATATCCCTCTGGACGCCCTCCCTGGACACATCCGCTCCCGAGGTATTGCCCTTCACCGCCACCTTGTCGATCTCATCCAGAAATACGATGCCGCTCTTCTCCGCCACGCGGACGGCCTCATCGGCAACTTCGTCCATGTCGATGAGCTTAGATGCTTCCTCCTGGGCGAAGATCTTCCTCGCCGCCGACACCGTTACCTTCCGCTTCTTGCGGCGCTTCGGCATGAGGCTGCCGATCATGTCCTGGAGATTGTCCCCCATGCCTTCCAGGCTGGAGCCGGAAAACATGCCCACCATGGGCTTGCTGGACTCCTCCACGTCGATCTCGATGAGTTCCTGTTCCAGCTCCCCGTTTTTCAGCCGCTTTCTGACCCATTCCCTTCCTGCCTGGTACTTCGGCTCCTCCCGCTTCTCCTCCGAGGATTCCTCCGCGTCGTTCCCGAAGAGCCTGCCCAAGGGATTCTGGGACTTTTTCGGCTCGGGGACAAAAACGTCCAGGATCCGCTCCTCCGCCATCTCCTTTGCCTTCTCCTGCACCGCCTCCATGCGCTGCTGGCGCACCATGCGCACCGCGGTCTCCGCCAGATCCCGCACGATGGACTCCACGTCCCGGCCCACATAGCCCACTTCCGTAAACTTCGTGGCCTCCACCTTGATGAAAGGCGCCTTCACCAAACGGGCCAAGCGGCGGGCGATCTCCGTCTTGCCAACGCCCGTGGAGCCGATCATGAGGATGTTCTTCGGTATCACATCGTCCTGCATGCTCCCCGTGAGCTGGCGGCTGCGCCAGCGGTTTCTCAGGGCGATGGCCACAGAGCGCTTCGCCTCGTCCTGGCCGACAATATACTTGTTGAGTTCCTCCACGATCTGGCGCGGCGTCTGCTCATTTACCCCAATGCTGTCCATCAATCCAGTTCCTCCACCTTAATGTTGTGATTCGTATAAACGCAGATATCCGCGGCAATGGAAAGGGCTTCCTTGGCGATCTCCGAAGCCGAAAGCCCCGTGTGCCTTACCATGGCCCTGGCCGCCGAGAGGGCATAGAACCCCCCCGACCCGATGGCCGCCGTTTCCCCATCCGGTTCAATGACCTCGCCGTTCCCCGAAAGCATGAGGATCGTATCCCGATCCGCCACCAAGAGAAGAGCCTCCAGCTTGCGAAGGATCCGATCCGTGCGCCATTCTTTCGCGAGCTCCACAGCAGCCCGTTGGAGATGCCCGTTGTATGCCTCCAGCTTTCCTTCGAATTTCTCAAAGAGGGTAAAAGCATCCGCCACGGAACCGGCGAATCCCGCCAACACCTTTCCATGATAGAGCTTCCTCACCTTTTTGGCATTCGCCTTCATGATGGCCGCTTGGCCGAAAGTCACCTGGCCGTCGCCGGCAATGGCCGTCTTGCCGCCCTTTCGCACGCAGCATATCGTGGTTGCGTGAAACCCCGTTTCCCTTTCCATCCCTATCTCAACTCCCGCATAAAAACTTCTATGGAATCCAACGCCCGCTCCGCTAGTTTCTGCTTCTTGAGTTTCTTATCCCGAAGACGCTCCGAAAGGGGGGGCAGGATGCCGAAATTCACATTCATGGGCTGAAAGTGTTTCGCCTCGGACGAGGTGATATAGCGGCACAAGGCCCCGTGACAGCTTTCCTCCGGGAAGGTCACAGGCTCCCGCCCAAAAAGGATCCTCGCCGCATTGATGCCCGCCACCAGCCCGGAGGAAGCGGACTCCACATAGCCCTCCACACCGGTCATCTGCCCGGCAAAGAGAAGCCTCTCCTCTCCCTTCATCTGCAAGGTCGGACGCAGGAGCCGAGGGGAATCCAGGAAGGTATTCCTGTGCATGACGCCATAGCGCACAAACTCCGCGTGCTCGAGTCCCGGGATCATGCCGAAGACCCGCCGCTGCTCCGGCCATTTGAGATGCGTCTGGAAGCCCACGATATTGTAAAGGGTCCCCTCCTTGTTATCCTGCCGGAGCTGCACCACCGCATAAGGGCGTTCCCCCGTCTCCGGATGCTCCAGTCCCACGGGCTTCAACGGGCCGAAAAGGAGAGTGTCTTCCCCTCTGGCGGCCATGACCTCCACCGGCATGCAGCCCTCGAAGAATTTCTCCTTTTCAAACTCCCTGATCGGCGCCTTTTCTGCCTGCACCAACGCCTCCCAGAAACGATGGTACTCCTCCCGGGTCATGGGGCAGTTGATATAGGCGGCTTCTCCCTTTCCATAACGGGAAGCGCGGTATGCCTTTTCCATGTCCAGGGACTCCAGAGTCACGATGGGCGCCGCCGCGTCGTAAAAGTACAGGGACTCCCGGCCGGTTCTCCGAAGGATGTCCTCCGCCAGGGCTCCCTCCGTAAGAGGCCCGCTGGCCACCACTGTCACGGCGTCGTCTTCCCGGGGGATCTCCGATACCTCCTCCCGGAGAACCGTGATTTTCGGATGAGAAGAAATCTTCTGCGTTATATACCGGCTGAATCCCTGCCGATCCACGGCAAGAGCGCCTCCGGCCGGAACCCTCGTGGCATCGGCGGCCTCCATGACAACGGAAGAGAGGCGTCGCATCTCCTCCTTCAGCACACCCACGGCATTTTCCATGCCCGCCCCCCGAAGGGAATTGCTGCAGACCAGCTCGGCAAAGCCCTCCGTCTTGTGGGCGGGCGTCATCCGATGGGGGCGCATTTCAAAGAGCATTACCTCCGCCCCCAGTCCGGCTGCCTGCCAGGCGGCTTCGCTTCCCGCCAGTCCGGCGCCCACGATCATCACTTTTTTCATCATGCTCGCACCTATGATCCTATCCCTCTTTGGCTTCCTTTTCCTTCCTTGCCTCCGCCCTGGCCCGGGCCTTCTCCAGTTCCTTGTTGATGGGATGATTCACCCGGCTCTCGCAGGCATCGTTGCTGCAATAGAGCAAGGCCCTGCCGTTCTTGTAATGATG
>CAMIWP010000105.1 GCA_946402475.1 uncultured Selenomonadaceae bacterium | reverse complement strand
GGATATCTTCTCCCCGCCCCTCGTAAGCTTCCCAAACCACTTCCATGGCTACCGGCAACAGGGCGCGGCACTCTTTTGACATGGCCTTCCAATGAAGGGGCTTTTCTGTCTCCAATTGAAGCAGGGTCATGACAATCCTTCGGATATCCTTCGTCATCCCCGCCATAATCTCGGTTTCGTTGAACGGCTCCCATCGATTCTCCCCCTGCCATCCCTCCAGAAGATTCCCGTGGCCGTTGCGCTTTGCCCAACGGGCCAGCCATATATCTCCCTCCCGGGAACGGGGGATCCACCGCTCCAGCCATCGGCGGAATTCCCTCGGGGAAAGCTCCCCCCGTATATCACGGGCGATATTCAACACCGCGTCATTCCGGGGCGATGCGTCCAACGCCCTTCCCAGAAGGGCCTTCTTCTGCTCCTCCGTCTTTTCGCAAAGACGGGCAGCCCATGCGCAGACTTCTCCCTCCTCATTGGCGAACTCCGTGGGTACGCCGGATGCCGCCGCTTTCTCGGCCAACGACAGCGCCCGATCCAGCCGGACAGCGGCTTCCTCTCCCTCGCCCCGCTCCGCCAGCAGGATTCCCAGGATCCCATGAAAATCCGGCAGCGAGGGAAATTCCCCGCAAAACTTCCTCGCTGCGGCTTCCTGCTCGGAAAAGGGCATGTCCAATCGGTCCATGGCCGTGAGCACGAGATGTTGCATTTTGCTGTCCGTCGCCAGGGGCTGCAGTTCTGCCGCAATTGCCTTTTGCCCGCAAGCGAGAACCTCCTCCCAATCCGCCAACGTCGCATGACAATCCGCCAGATAGCGATAGTGCTGCGGCCCCTCCCCGTGGAGAGCGATATCCTCCCGAAGGAGGGCCAGGTTCCTCTCGGTCTTGGCGAGGATCCGCCCCGTGGAATAACCCCAATGACAGAGACAGAGCCTTTGCCTCTCCTGGAAGATCTCCGGCAAGCTGCCATCGGGGCGGCACAAGGTTTCGTGAACGTTTCCCCGATAGGAAAGGCCGCAGCGGTTGCGGAAAAGCCGCAGGACCATGCTGCGGCTGATTTCCCGTCCTCCGTCATCCCGATCGATATTGGTCAATGGAACCATGACCCCATCCATCTCTTGAGAATGGAACTCCAGCCAGGCGAGGAACGGCCTCACCTGCTCTGGGCACTCAAAAGCCTCGTCCACGTCGATGAAGGAGATCCAGTCTCCCGTTGCTTCATCAAGGGCCGCATTCCGCGCCCGGGAGAAATCCCTGTCCCATGGGATCTGCTTCACCCGGCAGCCCCCGGCCCGTGCCAATTCCACGGTCCGGTCCTCGGACCCCGTGTCCACCACTACCCGCTGATCGGAAAAACGGGCCGTGTTTTCCAGCCAGCTCTCTATGTCCTCCTCTCCGTCTCGAACGATGAGGCAGGAGGTGATCTTCATTTCCCCCGCCCGAAGGAGGATCTTCTCCCAAAGGGTACGCCGCTGCTTCAGGATTGCCAGCATCCCCTCGTCGAAGAGCATGGGCTCCAGGCGAGGCTTCTTCCCATAGGCTTCCCATGCCTTTTCTGCGGCCTTCGCCTCCCGAACAGCGCCGGAGAAATCCAGCCCAAAGGCCAGCCGCTCCGCGTACTCCCCGTGAAACTCCGGCAACTCCGGGAACTCCGCCGCCGCCTTGGCCGCGATCCGCCCGTATTCTTCCCCGTCCGTCGGGCTGGCTGCCAGTCTCCGAAGAAGGATCCGCCAGGAACGGCTGGCATATACGATGTTCCTCCGGCCCAAGCCCACATCCAGCCGGGCATATTTCAGCGCCGCCGCCGCCTCCTCCAGTCCATCGTAGGCCTCCGCAAGGTACATATAGAGGTTGCCCGGCTCCTTTCTCTCCTCCAATTCCTTCAAAAGGAGCTCCACATTCCGCCGTGCCTTTTCCTTGGACACGTTCGCCGAATACCCCGTATGCACCAGCACAAGATCCTCCTGGGAAAGGATGGCTACGCCCTCCATCGCCTTCCCCCGGTTCCTCAGTTCCTCATGGATGCGTCCCTCATAGCGAAAAGCGGGATCCAGCCGAAAAATCCGCGGCGCATGAGAGTCCAGCAGGACTTCCCCCGTGGCCTCGTCGATGTTGTGCCAGGGAACCAGAAGAAGATTCTTTCCATCCCCATGGGCCTCTTCGATGACCCGGCGGAGATTTCCTGCCGAAGCGGCAGAAAAGTATTCATCCCCGTCGAGAGCCACCACCCAGTCGGCTTCCAGCTTCCCCAGGGCAAAATTCCGCGCCATGGAAAAATCTCCCTGCCATGGGAAATCGTAGATCCTGGCTCCATAGGCCCGTCCGATTTCTTTTGTATCATCCGTGGAGCCGGTGTCCACCAGGACGATCTCGTCCACGCCTCCCATGAGGCTCTCAAGGGATCTTTTCAGATGATGTCCCTCATTTTTCACAACATAGCAAGCCGTGACCTTCATAATCCACCTCCCGAGCCTTCCCTTGCAGAAAAGGCACTCTTTCATGTATTCGCCACGAAGAAAGAAAAACCTCTCCCCGAAGGGAGAGGTTCGTCAATATTTCCTGTTGAAGAGATTCCCCGCCGGGTTCAGGGCGAGATTCGACAAGTCGTAGGACTTCACTGCGCTGGAGTTTCGCCGAGACTTGTTCAGCCATGTCCGGGCCTTGTAGATGACCTGCATGTCCAAGGGCTTGATCTCCGCCACCAGGTCGTTGAACTCCTTGGTCTGACGGAAGGTATGAGGCGGCAGGGCCTTCATCCTGTCCACCAGGGCAACCCGTTGGTCCACAAGCTCCAGGAAGGTATCAATATCCCCCCGTTCAATGAACTTCAGCAGTTCCTTCGACATCACCAAGTATTTGCGCCAAAGCTCCGCCGCCCGCTCATTGGCCTCTGTCTCATGCATAGTTCCCAGCCGGTCCTTTCTCCGCCCTTGCCTTCTTCATGGCCTGGGCCCAAGCATCCCGAAGTTCCGTGATGATGCCCTTGGCCTCCTCGATCTTGCTCACGTCGCTCTGCATATTGCCCTCCACCAAACGGTCGTAGACGTAATTGTAGAGGGGGAACAACTGATGCGATATCTCATAATCCATATTCAGTGTCACGCGGAACTCAGATATGATATTTTCCGCCTTCTGAATGGATATATTGGCCTGTTCGTAGTCTTTTTTCTCCAGATAGTCCATGCCTTCCGACATGAACTTCAAGCAGCCGTTATAGAGCATCAGCGTCAATGCTTCCGGCGTTGCCGTCATGATCTGCTGCCGCTTATAGGCCTCTGCCGCATTTACCATTTCCTTGCCTCCTGCGCACCGAGATATGGATTCGTCTTTTGGGAGTCCTCATCAGCCATTGTTGAAGGTCACATAGTTGAGTGTCATGGCAAGCCTCTGGAGGGCCACCTCCATGGCATCGTACTTCTTGTAAAGCAGATTCTCGAAAGCGCTCATCTTCGTCTTGAAATCGCTCATCTTGTTCTGCCATTCCAAGATCTTGCCGCCCAGCGTGCTGCCGTCGGCAGCCGATGTGCTGGTGCCCGCATACTCCTTGAGCTTCTTCATCCCCGCATTGGCCACGTCGCCGAGGCGCTGGGCCACGCCGTTCCCACTGGAATCGCCGTTCGCGTCCAGCTTGCCGAAGATCTCGTAGACACTGTTGGGTTCCTCATTGAGCACCTTCTTGAGCTTCTCGTCGTCCAGCTTGATATGCCCGCGATCGTTCGTGGTGGTGATGCCGATGTTGAAGGCGGAATTGTACTTCCCGGTCACACCGTCCACCGGGGTGGCAAGGGCCTCCCTCATCTTGCTGATGATGTCGCCGATGATCTTGTCATGGTTGAGCAGTCCGGACTTCGCCTTCTCGTTCCACTTCTCCACCTGCTCCTTGGTCATGCTCTCTTCCTGGGACTTCGTCAAGACGCCGTAGTCACTGTAAACGGTCTCGTTGTATTTGTCCTGGAGCTCGTCCAACATGGTGTTGTAGTCCTCGACAAATTTCTTCACCCGGTCGATCACCGCGTCCGTGTCCTGGGTCACCGTCACCGTGGCAGCGGAATCCATCTTCTCCAGAAGGCTGTAGGTAACGCCCCCCACCGTGACTTTGCCCGTGGTGATGTTGCCATAGGTGCGTCCGTCCACCGTGATGCTGCCATCCCTGCCCTCGACGCTCTGTGTCGCATCCTCGGACAGCGTGGTTCCCGCCTCTATGCCATTCCCAAGGCCCAACTGATTGAACAGGGCCGCTGCCCCGGCATCCACGGCCTTCAGGGATACGGAGCCCCCCGCCGTATTGGTGAAGCTGAACTTCCCATCCGCATAGGACGCCTTCACGTTGAACCCGCTGAAATTGTTGACTAAGTTCGCCAAGCCGTCCAAAGACTCTCCGCCCGCCAGGGCGCCGTAGGTCATAGAAATCGTCTTTGTGGTCGAGCCATCGCTCACCTCGAAGGAAAAGGCCATATCCTCCTTCCCCACCGTGGCCATAGTGCCGTCGGCCTTTGTGATGGTATACGTATCAGAACCAGCATCCGCGATGTCCTTAAACATCACATCCTTGAGCGCCTGGCTGGAGGCATCCCCGGTATTTGCATTGGTCACGGTTCCGGAAAGGGTTGACGCGCCGAAGGTCAAGGAGTCGGACAGAGTGCCATCCTCCGATTTCCCCAGATGCAGATTGTTGAAGAGAGTCGTCGCGGCATCGTTCCCCATGCCCAGCGTGATCTTATTCTCGGAGCCCCCCGTGGTGTTGTAGAGACTGAAGGAGTCGTTCACCGAGTCGTAGGATGCCGTGATGCCCAGTCCCTGTTGCTTGATGGCGGAGGCCAGGTCGTTGAGCGTCTTGCCCTCCGCAAGCTCCTTGTAGGTAAAGCTGATCTCCTTTGATTCCTTCCCGTTCCCGATGGTGAAATTCAGGGCCACGGCATCCCCGTCCACGAGGTTGTTCGTGTAGCCGTTCAGGATGTACTTGCCCGACTCTACCATGGATGCCTCAAGGCTTGAGAACACGACATCCTTCAGGTTGACGCTCTCCTTTGCCGATGTATCCGCATTCGTCCGCGTGACGGCAGCCGTGGACATGAGATAGGCATTGGATGTCACGGAGTTGACCTTCACCGAATGGTTCATGGCCACCGCAGAGCCGTTGGCGCTGACGGAAATCCCGCTGGTATTGCTGGTGGTCGCCTTCATGGCGTTCATGTTGGACTGAAGCTTG
>CAMIWP010000104.1 GCA_946402475.1 uncultured Selenomonadaceae bacterium | reverse complement strand
CCTCCATCGTACAGGTGCCCAGGGACGAGATCATTTCCATCAGCCAGCGTTATCCCTTGGGGCGCGTCCTGGGAGATCGCGTCTTCGTGGCGGGCATTGCCGGGGTGCTGCCCGACGGGACCCTGCTCAGCTACAAGCGCATCAACCCCAATGACGCCGTATGCTTCATGGACTACGGTCGCTATCGGGAAGTGGCTGCGGAGACCATTCAGCGCATCCAACGTGGAAACCGCAACATCTACTTCACCTTCACGGGAGAGTGTATCTTCCGCTATTGGCTGTACAACAACGAGGGCTTCATGGAGGAGCACGCCAGGAACATGAGCCTTTTGGGAGGCCATGTCGGCGTCTTCTGCGGCGGGGAGCAGTACCATCACCAGCACATCACCCAGGGGATGGTCATGGTCGTGTTCAGCCTTGACGAGGAAGGGAGGGAATGAAGTGGAGGAAATGAGGCACAACCCGGAGGAGGGCTTTGCCCGCAGGCAGGAAGACAAAGTGACGCCGAGGGAGAAGATCTATCCCCTCCGCTTCATCGTCGACTACATCCTGGAGAAGAAAAACCTCCTCCTGACCTTGGAGGGAAAATCCCTGCGGCAAACCCTGGACATCCAATCCATCTCCGAAGACATCCTGCGGCAGGGAAAGAAGCTGTACGGGAATCCGGAGGAAATGAACGAAGAGGATCAAAAGATGTATCGTCTCCTCCTCAAGCAGCAGGAAATGATCCACCAGTTGACCATAGGCCTGACGAACAAGGGCCTGGCCTTCGAGGACATGGACAACATGATCCGCCAGGCCCAGCCCATCATCATGCGGCTCATGTTCCGGGATGCCCTGACGGATACCTACAACCGCTATTTTTTCATCAGCCACAGCGACGATCTCATGGAGAAGGCGCCGAAGGACGTCGGATTTTCCCTGGCCTTCCTGGACATCGACAATTTCAAGCAATGCAACGATGTCTTCGGACACGAGTTCGGCGACGAGGCCCTGAAGTATCTCAGCAATACCGTCACCCGCCGCCTGCAGCGGCACAACTTGGAGCAAACCTACTTCGTGCGCATGGGAGGAGATGAATTCATCCTCATCAGCAACGAGCTTCCCTTCCACGATTTTCTCCGCCTTCTAGACGGAATACGCCAAAGTATTGCCTCCGGCGTCGTCCAATGGGAGGACACCCGCGGAAACATCACGGTAAGCATCGGCGCGGCGAACTCCCTGTCCAGCGGGGCAGAAACGCCTTGGGAAATCTACCGGGCAGCGGACGAGCGGCTCTACGAAGCAAAGGATCGGGGCAAGAACCAGATCGCGTCGGATTAGATTCCCCTCATCACCCCCCTGCCGTCGAAGGTCGGCACATACTCCTCGGAAGCCGACCGCCGCTCCTGCACGTAACAGTTGGTGATGCCCAGGTCAAGGGCATGCTCCACTACGGACTCGTATTCAAAGGTGGTCAGGCGGCGTCCGAGAGCTCCGTGCTTCTCCGCCTCGTACATGGGCGTGTACTGGCTCATGAGACTGATTTGGATGTCTCCGCCAAACTCCTTCCACAGCCAGTCCAGGATCGCCATGCTCTCATGGCGATGGCCTGGCAGGACGAGATGTCGCACGATAACCCCCCGCAGCATGCGTCCAGTCCCGTCCACGACAAAGGGCCCCGTTTCTTTTACCATCTGTGTTATGGCCTTCCTCGCCACGGAAAAATAATCCGGCGCCCGGGAATACTCCCGGGCGCTTTTTTCATCCATGTATTTCAGATCCGGCAAAAAGATGTCCGCATAGCCCCGCAAAGCCTCTATGGTCTCCTCCCTCTCGTAACCGCCGGAATTATAGACCACAGGAAGGGAAAATCCTCCGGCCCGCGCCATGTCCAGCCCGTGAAGGATCTGGGGAAGATAGTGGGTGGGCGTCACGAGATCCAGTGTCGCCGCCCCTCTCTCCTGCTGCTCCAAAAAGATCTCCGCCAGCCGCTCGTCGCTGACCTCCATCCCCTCTCCCCCGTGGCTGATGCCGTAATTCTGGCAGTAGCAGCAGCGCAGGGTACAGTGAGAGAAAAACACGGTGCCCGCTCCCGCCGTCCCCGTCAAGCACGGCTCCTCCCAAGGATGCAGGGAAACAAGGGCCACCTTCGCCCGGAGTCCCGCCCCGCAAAACCCTGTCCGTTCCCGTCGGTCCACGTGGCAGAGGCGCGGGCAAAGGGTGCAATCCGTCAAGTCCATCGTCTCATCCTCCATCGAACCCCCCGGCAAAGTCCCCAAGGCCCGATGCCCGGGCCGATCTGCCCAGAATGTCCCGCACCCTTTCCTCGTGGACAGTGACCTCATGAACGAAATCCGCAAGATAATCGGGAAAGATCCTCTCCGCCGCGCAGAGCTTCCAAAGAGACGCCAGGCTTTCCTCCGCCTCCACCCCGTACTCGATCCGGTGGAGCAATCTCGACAGATCCCGCCGCACTTCCTTCGCGTAAAGCTCTTTCAGGGCCGCCACTTCGGCCGTGGAACGGGATGCCTTGAACATCCACGCCTTAGTCACCAGATCCCCGTTGAAATCCTCAAACCCCATGCGGGAAAACGCCTCCGCTTCCTCCCTTTCCTCCGGGAAGCGAAGAAGAGGAGCAAAGACGATCTCCTTGAAAATGGCATCGTTCAGCATCTTCACCACCTCATCCTTGGCGTAAAGGCGCTGATCCCGGAAAGGATACCGCCCCTGCCGCAACTCCTCCAGCACGCGCCAGTAGCGGATGTTGAGGAAGCTGCCGAGGAAGTGGCCCGTGTCCTTCAGCAGGCGGCTCACCTCCATAAGGGTATCATAGGAATTCCAAAGATGCGTCAGGCAGGTCTCCCCGAGAATGAAGTCAAAGGAATTTTTCTCGTAGCGGGAACATCCCACGGAGCGATAATCCCCCACCTCCCAGCGAATATCCAGGTCCCTGTATTCCGGAAAACCGGGAACTTCCTCGTAGGATGTCATGGCGCAAAGCTCCCCGTTGGGAAACCGTTGCCGAAGCTGCGGCAGACAATAGGAGCTCTCCAGTGTGAGAATGCGCAGGGGAAGGGGGCCCGAGGCCATGAATTCCAGCAGGTCGCGCCTTTCGCCCGTCGTGTCCATTCCTATCTTCCCTCCAGTTTTGAAGCGTCCAGTTTCGATCCGTATTTTGCCCGCCACCAGGAAATGCTCCGAATGGCGTTGATATAGTTCTGCATGGCGGGATCGTCCACGGGAATCGGCTTCTTTCCCCGCTCAAGGCTCTCCGGCACGAGGGGAACCGTATCCGCCTTCCCGATGCTATGCCGGGTGATCCAGAAACCGTAGTTCACCCCCTGCCGGTTCTCCCGGGTGAGGCTCCCTCCCAACGCCATGTACTCAAAGCCCTCCGGGGCAATGAGTTCCAGCAGCGTCGGCACGATGTCGATCTGGCTCCCCGCGCTGTCGGGAAGAAGAATCCCCTTGTGAACCCCCTGTCCCGTCACGATGAAGGGGATGCCGTAACGCTCATAGGTTCCGGGGATCTTGTCGATGTTGTACCGATCTCCGTGATCCCCCGCAACGATGACCAGGCTGTCGGGATGTTTCTCCTTGACAGCGCGGATGAACCGGGCCAGTTCCCGATCCGCATACCAGTAATGGCCCAGTTCCTTCAAGAGCCATTCGTCCTCCCGCGCTTCTTCCGGCAGAACGGACTTCACCCGCTCCACATCGAAGCCCTTGGCCTCCACGTCCACATCGTAAGGAGAGTGGTTCGAGGCATTGAGGATCACATTATAGGTGGGCTCGCTTCCCAGGGATTCCAATACTTCCCGGTAAAGGTATTCATCCTCGCAGCCCCAGACGCTTCCCGGCACATCCCCGAAATCCCCCCTGCTGTGGAAGTCGCGGAAGCCCTGGGCCTTCGTAAAGGCACCGATCCTCTCCCAAGTGGCGGGACCCGCATACCAGAAATGCGTCCGGTAGCCAAGCCGCTCCATCTGGGGAGCGCCGGCGGTGGGGTAGGGTTCCCGGAAAGACTCCGGCATGGTGGTGAGGTAGAGATTCGCGTCAGCAAATCCCGCCACCACCCCGGTCACCGCAGACACCGTGCTGGCGCCATTGGGGAGAAAGGTCGGGCAATAGTCGCTGTCCGCCTCGCCGATGATGCCTTTCATGCCGTCTGCGATATGGAGGTCCTCATATTTATCCAGCAGAGGCCAATTGGCATAACTCTCCGACAGAATGATGAAAACATGCTTGGGCTTCGGCACCTGGGCCCCCTTTGCCCGACGACGCAGATAATCGTCGAGATTCTCCGAGTCCGGCGGCCGATGGGCGAGGATCGCCGCGAGGTTCCGCACGTCCTCCACGGTAAAGTCCAATCCATTGCATGCCAACATTCGGTTGTTCATGACATAGCCGCGATAGACGGCCTGAAGATTGTCCAGGATTGCCTCGTTGAGAAAATCGTCCTTCGTGACCCCCGCATTCTCCCAATCCACTTGGCGCTCCCAACCGAAGGCGCCGCCGAAGGTGCCGAGGAGGCTCACGAGATAGATCATGGCCAGAAGAACGAATCGCCACAGAATCCTCGCGGGCATGGGGATGAAATACCTTCTCCCGTCGAAGAGCTTCCGCCGCAGGCACTCCCCCAGTAGCCGCCAGAGAACATAAGCAAGGCAAAGAGCCCCTGCCAGCCGCACCGGAAGATAGAATTCCTGCACTAAGGAGACGAACAGGGCGTACATGTCATCGTTGGCGGCGTTGAACACAAGCTGATTGTAATTGGAATGAAACTGGCGATAATAGGGAAAACTGGCCACGTAGAGCACGGACAGGCCCCCGAGCATCACAGCGCCCAAGGCCTTCCATGCCCCGCGCTCTCCCCTCTCCCAGAAGAAGTGCAGGACAAGGGGGGGCAGGAAATTCACCAAGGCCAAGACTCCCGCCGTCTGGCAACTGAGCCTCGCCCCTCGCCAAAGAGCAAGACACACATCTTCCGCTCCGACAGAAGCATCCATGTATTCCCGCATCCAGAAAATGAAAAAAAGGCGAAATAAGGAAAGGACTGCCAGGTAAAAGAAAAATACCTTCAGTCCCTTCACTGCAATCTCTTGAAAGTTTTCCCAGGAGAAACGCGACGAAGATTTCATGGCAGGATAATGTCCACCCCATAGCTGGCCGCAGCCGCACAGATGTCTGCGGCGGGCTTGGAATCCGTCACAAGACCGGAGAGCGTGTCCAATGTCGT
>CAMIWP010000103.1 GCA_946402475.1 uncultured Selenomonadaceae bacterium | reverse complement strand
TTGCATTGACGGCTGGGAGAAGATTCTGCTGGGCTATGCGAAGCAGTACAAGATCACGAAGCTTTCGGGAATCGTTTCCGGTGGAGAGACACGGTTTTTCTCCACGCGCCTGGGGATGGAGTCGCTGGGGGATGTGGCGGACGAGGATGTCATTGTCGTCCATGACAGCGTGCGCCCCTTGGTGACGGCAGAGTCCCTGTCGGATACCATCGCCGTGTGCCGCTCCTACGGGAATTCCATGACGATTCTGGATTGTGCGGATACCATGTATGCGCGGACGGACAAGCAGTATACCTCCCGGGAGGTGGAGCGCGGCAGTCTGGTGCGGGGACAGACGCCGGAGGCCGTGTCGGGACGGCGGATGCGGGAGATGTATGCGGCTGCGGATGCGAGGGGCATTCGGATGGACTCGATCTCTGCCATGCAGAACGCTCTGGGCTGGAACATCCACTTCGCCAAGGGTTCGGAGCGGAACATCAAGCTGACCAGCACGGAGGATATCGAGCTGTTCAAGGCATTGTTGGCGGTAAAAAAGGATGCGTGGCTGAAATGAAGGCGTTGAACCTGCACGGAATCGGGGATCTGCGGTATGAGGATGTGCCGATGCCCCGGAGAAAAGAGGGCGAGGTATTGCTGAAAATACGCGCGGTGGGTATTTGCGGCAGCGACATCCCGCGCGTGTTCAAGAAGGGCACCTATCAGTTCCCTACCATCATCGGCCATGAGTTTGCCGGGGAAATCGTGGAAGCAGGGGAGGCGGGGTTGATCGGGCAGGGGGCGTCCGTGTTCCCGCTCCTGCCCTGCGGCAAGTGCGAAGCATGCCAGACGGAGCATTACGCCCAGTGCTCTCAGTATGACTACTACGGCTCTCGCAGAGACGGGGCCATGGCAGAGTATCTGGCGGTAAGGAAGGAAAATCTTTGCCTTATGCCGGAGGGCGTGAGTTATGAGGAAGCTGCCATGTGCGAGCCGGCGGCGGTGGCGCTACACGCCTTCCAAAAGAGCGGCGCAGGGGTGGGGGATACGGTTCTCATCTATGGTGTTGGCACCATCGGGCTGATTCTGGCGCAGTGGGCGAGAGCCGCGGGAGTGAAAAATATTCTGTTGGCAGCGCGCACGGACGATAAGGTAGAATTTGCGAAAAAGCTAGGTTTTCCGTTGGTTTTGAATGTGCGAAAAGATCGTTTGGAAGAATTCGTGGAAGATTTGACAGACGGACAGGGAGCGGATGCCTGCATCGAGGGAACGGGGGAATCCGAGTCCTGGGAAGCGTGCATCCGTGCGGCAAGAAACTTCGGTACCGTGGTGAGCATGGGGAATCCCATGGGAGCGATGAGCCTTTCCCAGGATGGCTACTGGAAGATTCTGCGGAAGGAATTGCACATTGTTGGTACATGGAACAGCAACTTCGGGCAACGTCATAACGATTGGAAGCAAGCCTTATGGGGAATGCAAGAGAAGAAGATGGATCTCCTGCCCCTTATTACGCATCGCTTCCCCCTGAGGGAATATCGAGAGGCATTCCGAATGGTGCATGAGCGGAGGGAGATGTACTGCAAGGTGATGTTTGTCCGTGGAACAGAGGCATTTCGTATCCTTCCTGCACGCTGAAATGAGTAGATTCTTCGATGCCTGCCCCGCAACGTCGCTCAATCCGATATGTCCACGTCCGGCACGATCTGGATGGCGTACTCCGGATAGGCCTGCGCCATTTCTTTCTGAAGGATGTGCAGGCCTTCCGCATGGTTGATGTCAAAGCTCATGACCACGTCGAAGCGCATCTCCTTGGCGGCCGTGTCCACGTAGAAGCCGTGGAACTGAACGGCCCAGTCATGGGCCAGGACGCGTTCCTGCACATCGTTCCGGATCTTCGCGGCCTCGTTGTCCTCCGTATTGTAGGAATACACGCCGACTCCTACCAGAATCACGCCGGTTTCCCTGTAGACCTTTGCCTCGACTTTTCGGGTGAGCTTGTCCACATCCTTTACGCTCATGGTATCCGGTAACTCCAGATGCACGGAGGCGTAGTCCCTGTCGGGGCCGTAATTGTAAAGGATGAGGTCATAGGCGCCCCGGACCTCCGGTTCCTCCGAGAGAAGCTGCTTGATCCGGGATGTGATCTCCCGGTCGGCGCGAATCCCCAAGATCTCGTTCAGCGTGTCCGTCATCATTTCGATGGCGGATTTGATGATGAAACCCGAGATGATGACGCCCACATAGGCTTCCAAGGATACGCCGCTCAGGATGAAAAGGATCGCCGAGAGCAGGACCGAGAGGGAAAGGATGGCGTCGAAGAGGGCATCCGAGCCGGAGGCGACCAGGGAACCGGAGTTCACCTTCTCTCCCTGGGCTTTCACATACTTTCCCAGCACGATTTTGACCACAACGGCTGCGGCGATGATGACAAGGGAGACCATGCTGTAGTCGGGCTGCTCGGGATGCAGGATCTTTTTGATCGATTCCACGGCGGAGGTGACGCCGGCGTAGAAAACGATGCCCGCCACGGTCAGAGCGCTGAGATACTCGATTCTTCCGTAGCCCAGCGGGTGTTTTTTGTCCGGCAGTTTCCCCGCCAGCTTCGTCCCGATGATGGTGATGATGGAGGAGAGGGCATCGGAGAGATTGTTCACGGCATCCAGGATCACGGCGATGGAGTTGGACATGACACCGATGGCCGCCTTGAACGCCGCCAGGAATACATTGGTCAGGATACCGATGATGCTGGTTCGGATGATGACGCTGTTACGGTTCGCTTCGGCAGTTGCCTGAGGCGTTTTTTTGTTTTCCTCGAAAGTTGACATCGTCTTTTGCTCCTTACTGTGTAAAATTTCTTTTCAGCGTTCTATCTTATCACAAAAGCAGGGGGAACGTCAGAGAAAATCTCTTTCTCCCAAAAGGTCATATTGAAGTCATAAATCTATGATATAATAAAGGAAAGGAGATGAAAGCGAGGGGAGAGGGATGTTTTCCATTTTGGTGGTGGAAGATGATGCGACATTGAACCGCATGATATGCGCCAAGCTGAAGCAAGCGCAGTACCGGGTAGTTCCGGCTTTTGACGGGGAGGAGGCCCTTGCCTGCATGGAGCGGGAGCATATCGACCTGGTCATCAGCGATGTCATGATGCCCAGGATGGACGGATATGCCCTGACCCAGTCGCTGCGTTCCTCCAAGATGACCCTTCCCATCCTGATGATCACGGCAAGGGGCCAGATGGAGGACATGGAAAAGGGGTTTCGCGCGGGAACGGACGATTACATGGTGAAGCCCATCCATTTGAAGGAATTGCTCTTGCGGGTGGAGGCGCTGCTTCGGCGGGCGCAGCTCATGAAGGAGAAACGGCTCTCGATCCGTGGAACGATCCTGGATTATGAGGCCCTTTCCGTTCGGACGGGAGAGCATGTGGAGCATCTGCCTCCGAAGGAATTTTACCTTCTTTTCAAGCTCCTCAACCAGCCGGGGAAGATCTTCACACGGCAGGAACTGCTGGATGAGATCTGGGGCGTGTCCAAGGATACGGACAGCCGCAATGTGGACGCCCACATCAAAAAACTGCGCCACCGCTTCGGGAACCATCCGGATTTCTCCATCCTGACCGTGCGGGGGCTTGGGTACAAGGCTGTCTTTGCGGAGGAGGGGAAATGAACGCGTTGCTCTCCCTGTTGCGGGAAGGAAAGTGTGTCCTGCCCCTTCGCTTGTACCACGCTCTCTCCACCCTGTTGACCCTGGCAGCAAGCTGCATGATCTCCAGCCTGCTGGTGTTCCTTTTGGATCGCGTGACGGGCTCTTCCATGGAGCTGTCCACATCGCTGATCCTTTGCAGCAGCATCACCGTCCTGCTCTCCGGCGCGGCCCTGGCATGGGAGGCAGGGTACTACATCCGTCCCGCCAAGGCGGTGGTGGACGCAACCGGGCTCATTGCCAGGGGAGATTTCAGCATACGGGTTCCAATGCCGGATTGGCGGATCGGCGTTGCCGAGGGGTACTCCCTGATCGAGAATTTCAACCGCATGACGAAGGAACTTTCCGGAATGGAACACATGAGACGGGATTTCACGGGAAGTGTTTCCCATGAGTTCAAGACGCCCCTCTCCTCCATTGTCGGCTTCACGGAAATTCTCATGGAAAATGGGATTGAGGAGAAGGAGCGGAAAGAGTATCTTGCCCTTCTCCATGAAGAGGCGCTTCGTCTCTCACGCCTTGCGGAGAATCTTCTGCAGCTGTCCCGACTGGACGCCCAGGGCATCGTTTCCCGCAGGGAAGAGGTGGCCCTGGATGAGCAGATCCGGCAGTGCGTCATTCTCCTTTCCGAGCGGTGGGATGACAAGGGACTCTCCTTTTCGGTGGAACTTCCTCCCATGAGGATAGAGACGGATCCCGACATGACCAAGCAGGTCTGGCTGAACCTCATCGATAATGCCGTGAAATACTCAAGGCAGGGGGGGACGCTCCATATCTCCGGACGTGTAGGGGAAGCGAGTGTTTTTGTGTGCATTCGCGATGAGGGCATCGGCATTCCGCCGGAGAAGCTGGGACACATCTTCGAGCCGTTCTACCAGTGCGAGGAATCCCACAAAGGGCAGGGACACGGCCTGGGATTGTCCATTGTCAGGCGCATCGTGGAGCTCCTGGGCGGCACCGTGGAGTGCCGCAGCAAGGAAGGGGAGGGCACGGAGATGATGGTGGCGCTTCCCTTGAGCATGTCGCATCAGGCGGAAAATTGTCGCAAAAAGTCACATTGAAGTCATAAAATTATGGTATACTCATCCTGTTGCATCAAATCCATACGAGGAGGAATGCCTGTGAAAAAAATCATCGCCATCAATGGAAGCCCCAGAAGGAAGTGCAATACGGCGGAGCTTTTGGAGAGCGCCCTGCGGGGGGCGAAGGACGCGGGAGCGGAGACGGAACTGGTCCAGCTTTACGGCCTGAACTTCAAGGGGTGCATCAGTTGCTTCTACTGCAAGCGGAAGGATAAGGAGCACGGCACTTGCGCCATGAAGGACGACCTGACACCGGTTCTTGAGCGGGTCAAGGAAGCGGATGCCCTCATTTTCGGTTCGCCCATTTACTTCATGAATCTTTCCGCCGGGATGATTGCCTTCATGGAGCGGCTGTTCTTCTCGAACTACATCTACAGCAACGAGATTCCCACGGTGTTCCCGAAGCCGCTGAAAAACGCCTTCATCTATACCATGAACATGACGGAGGAGCATGTGAAGCAGTATGGCATACGGGAGCGGTTTGCCTTCCATGAG
>CAMIWP010000102.1 GCA_946402475.1 uncultured Selenomonadaceae bacterium | reverse complement strand
TGGACTTCGGCCTGAAGTGCCAAGGCTGCGGACACTTCATCATGCTGCCCCGGCCAAAATTCGAAAAAATGGCGGCAGACATAGTAAAGAAGGGGAACCCCCTTACATGACGCGGCCAGCCGCCTTTTTATTATAACGCCGTAATTCCGGTTTTGCCATAGGCAAAACCGGAATTACGGCGTTTCGACAGACTTGTCCTGTCATAACGCAGTTGCGCCGTCACAACGGGGAAGTCTGTCTTTTTTCGGGAAAGGCTTGCAATCCAGAGAAACCTGTGCTATATTGTGTACGGTTCCCCAAGGTTTTCAGGAGATTTTCAGATTCGAGGAAACATGGACACTCGCAACGAGGAAAACCGCCTGATGCAGGGGAGAATCCATCTCTGGTACAAAGAAAGGTGGTTACCATGAAGAAATCTTTCGTATCCCTTCTTACCACGGCGCTGGTTACGGGCGCTGCCGCGACGGCCTTTGCGGCCGCCAATCCCTTCTCGGATGTCCCTGCGGATCACTGGGCTTACGATGCCGTGAGCCAGTTGGCTGCGGACGGCGTTATCAACGGCTACGGCGACGGCACCTATCGCGGCGACAGGAACATCACCCGCTATGAAATGGCGCAGCTCATCGCAAAGGCCATGGCAAAGTCCGATGTCAGCGCCAAGAACAAGGCTCTCATCGACAAACTGGCCGCTGAATTCAGCGACGAGCTCAACAACTTGGGCGTCCGCGTCGCAAAGCTGGAAAAGCATGCCGACATGGTGAAGTGGACCGGAGAACTCCGTTATCGCTACTGGAGCCGCCGCGCCGAGCAGGTGAATGGCTCCACGGTGAAGAACAACACGGACCAGCTCCAGTTCCGCCTGTTCCCCACGGCTGAGGTGAACGATCACTGGCAGATCAAGGCACGTATGACGGCCAGCAACAACATGAAGTCGGATTCCTCTTCGAATGTCGCTCTCACCTACGCCTTTGCCGAGGGCAACTACAAGAACTTCAACATGAAGTTCGGCAAGATGCCCTTCTACAGCCTTGCCGACGACGGACTCATCATGGATGACTTCTTCTCCGGCGTCCAGGCCACCTATGGAAAGAACGTCAAGTTCCGCCTGGAAGGCGGCCGCTTCAACATGAGCCATGCGAATGACGCGCTGATCCCGTTCTACGCTTCGGACACCGCCGCCAACTACTGGGGCGCGGAACTGCTCTATCAGGGCAAGAAGCTGACGGCGGGCACGGCTTATCGCAACTTCGCGAACGAGGCCTTCAAGAACGCCACGGACTATCGCAAGGGCAGCGCCAGCGACAAGGCCCAGATCTGGTCCATCGGTGCCAAGTACGCCTTTGACAAGAATGTTGCCTTGGGCGCTTACTATGCCAGCAACGCGAAGGCCGATTATTATGCCAAGGCGTACAATTTCCAATTGGACTACAAGGGCATCAAGAGGGCGGACAAGGGCACTTGGGGCGCGCATATCGCTTACCGCCGTCTGGGACAGAACGTCGCCCTCATGCCGACCTACGATACGACCATGATCAATACCAGGGGGCTTGACATCGGCGTGGACTACATCCCCTTCAAGAATGTCCAGACCAGCATTGCCTATTTCCACGGCAAGCAGCTCGACAATCACAAGAAGGCTCAGGTCCTCTTCGGCCGCGTGAGCTTCTTCTTCTGATGATTCCTAAGAGGTTGTCAATGAAAAGATAAAGGATAAAGAGGCGATCTGTCCTAAGGGATGGGTCGCCTTTTCCTATTTTTTTGCAGAATGCGGCAAATATCCGTCCTACGCCTTGCATGTTTCCCTTTCCCATGGTAGAATGAAAATACACTTTTTCAGCGGAGCAAGGAGGAAAACGGATGAAGCACATTATCACAGTAAACAAACCCACCATGCAGAACACCTTGAAGACGGGGGGCTGCGGCGAGTGCCAGGCATCCTGCCAGTCCGCGTGCAAGACGTCCTGCACCGTCGGCAATCAGGTTTGCGAAAAGTGAATCAAAGGGGCCTTTCCTTTTTATTTTGGAAAGGCTCTTTTTGCATAATGAAAGTTTTTAAGGAACCAGAGTAAATAAATTGGTTCTATGGCGCAGAACACATTTTGCCTGTCAAGGAAGCGGAAACACAGCCGTAGCAGAGTTACGCCAAGTTTTCGCTGACGCAGTCAGACGGAATTTGGGCAAGCAAGATAGCCAAGTTATTTTTCGATAAAGGTTCCTAATGCAAGTGAAGGAGTACAGGCAAGACAATGAAAGACAGGATTCACAAGTTCCGACAGGAAGACACCTACATTCTGCTGGATATCAACAGCGGCGCGGTTCACGTCATCGATGAGATGATCTACGACATCATGGACATCTTCCTGGGGGACAACGACGACGCCGTGGTGGAAGGGCTTCGGGAGAAATACCCGGAAAAGGACCTCAGGGAGGCTCTAGGAGAGCTTCACTCCCTGATGGACACGGGCCAGCTCTTCGCGCCGGACATCAACATCCCCCCTACCTTCCGGCAGGCGGGACTTGTGAAATCCCTGTGTCTGATGGTGGCCCAGGACTGCAACCTCCGCTGCCGCTACTGCTTCGGCGACGGGGGGAGCTACGGCCAAAGAGGCGTTATGAGCCCCGAGGTGGGAAGGGCGGCAGTGGACTACCTCATTGAGCGCTCCGGCCCCAGAAAGCACTGCGAGATCGACTTCTTCGGCGGAGAACCCCTCATGAACCTGAGGACGGTGAAGGCCGTGACGGAGTACGTGCGCCAGAAGGAGAAAGAAACGGGAAAGCTGTTCAAGCTGACCCTTACCACCAACGGCATGCTGCTGGATGACATCACCATCCAATGGCTCAACGACAACCGCATCTCCCTGGTGCTGAGCATGGACGGGCGGCGGGAAGTCCACGACAGGATGCGTCCCGACGCGGGAGGCCGCGGAACCTACGACCGAATCGTCCAGAATTTCAGAAAGATGGTGGACTCCCGCAAGGGTAACAACTACTTCATGCGGGGAACCTACACGAAGGAGAACATGGATTTCACCGAGGACGTGCTGGCCATGAACGAAGCGGGCTTTGACATCCTCTCCATAGAACCCGTGGTGTTGAAGGACAATCCCCTGGGATTCACCGAAGCGGATCTCCCCCGCATCCGCGAGGAATACGACCGCCTCACGAAGGTGTACCTCCAGCGCCATCGAGAGGGAAGAGACTTCTTCTTCTTCCACTTCAACATGGATCTTTCCAACGGCCCCTGCGTGGCAAAGCGCTTGGCAGGCTGCGGCGCAGGACACGAATACTACGCCGTGGCGGAAAACGGAGATCTCTATCCCTGCCACCAATTCGTGGGCCGGGAGAAATACAAGCTGGGGAATGTGTACGAAGGCGTTCAGGACCAAGCTCTTCCGAAATACTTCCGGGAGTCCCACGTGCTGAACAAGGAAAAATGCCGGGCCTGCTGGGCAAGGTTTTTCTGCAGCGGCGGTTGCCACGCCAATGCCGACCTCTTCCACGGCGACATCCGCCAACCCTACGAGATCGGCTGCGAAATCCAGAAGAAGCGCCTGGAATGCGCCATCCTTGTCCAAGCCATCCTGGCGTTGGAAAGCGCCGGGGAGCAATTGGAGGCGTAATCGAAATATCATCGTGCCAGTGCACTAGATATACGGAGGAGAAAAGAGGACGCGGGAAAGGGGCGGTTCTATGGAAGAGAAGACAGCGGGAGGTTTGGCGGCGGTCGGTTCCGTCGGGGAAGCGAAGCCGCGCAAGAGCGTTCGGCCGCCGCGCACGGCGCTCTTTTACGTCAAGAAGTATCTGGTCATTCTGCTGGGAGCCTTGATTGCGGCCATTGGGCTGGAGATCTTCCTGATTCCCAACAATGTCATCGACGGGGGCGTGGTAGGCCTTTCCATCATGGCGAGCTACCTCACAAGCATGCCCTTGGGTGTCTTTCTGGTGCTTTTGAACCTTCCCTTTCTGTACCTGGGCTATAAGCAGATCGGCAAGAGCTTCACCATTGCCACCTTTGTCGCCATCTGCTTTCTCTCCGCATGGTCGGCAGTCTTCGAGCCCATTCCTCCCGTGACCATCGACCCCTTTCTGGCAGCAATCTTCGGCGGCATCATCGACGGGGTGGGGGTGGGCCTCATCATCCGGGCGGGTGGCTCCCTGGACGGGACGGAGATCGTCGCCATCATCATGGACCGGAAATCCGTCTTCTCCGTGGGAGAAGTGGTCATGTTCATCAACCTCTTCATCCTTTCCAGCGCGGGGCTGCTCTTCGGCTGGGACAAGGCCATGTACTCCTTGGTGGCCTACTTTGTGATTTCCAAGATGATCGACGTGGTCATCAAGGGCCTGGACGAGTCCTATGCGGTACTGATCGTCACCAACGAGCACGAGGAGATCACCTCTGCTCTCAATGACCGCCTGGGCCGCGGCGTGACGTTGCTCCACGGAGCCGGCGGCTACACGGGGGAGAGCAAGGAGGTTCTTTACTGCGTGGTGACGCGCCTTGAGGTGGACAAGCTCAAGGAGATCGTCCTGGACAAAGACGAGAGCGCCTTCGTCACCATCAACGCCGTCCACGACATTGTGGGAGGACGATTCAAGAAAAAATCCATCCACTGAAAGGAAGGCGGAAACCATGGGAAAAAAGATGCTCCGGGGGAGCGTTGCCCTCTTCCTCTTCTTTTTCCTCCTGCTTCCGACGGTTCCCGGGTTTGCTCAGGAAAGGGTGCCCCTTCGTGTGGCGCGGGTTCCCATGCAGGTCCTGTGGGGCGGCGCTCTGACCCGGGAAGGCCTGGAGGCGCTGGAGACCAAGATGGGACGGGCTCTCCACGTACCCCTCAATGGGGTGCTTCAATGGGTGGAGTACCTGCCGGAGGAGGAGACGCTGGCTGCCCTTCGCCAGGTCATGGCGGAGCTTCGGCAGGGGAACTCCAAGGCAAGGCTCAAGGATGCCATGAAACCCCTGGCGGAAAAACTGGGGGCGGATCTGGTGGTCTGTCCCGTCATTGAGTACTACCATCAAGATACTTATTGGGGCTTCTGGAACGGGGAAACCATCCTCCACAGCGATGTGAGGATATCCCTTATGGGGTATCAGAAGGGAAAGAGGACGCCCTTTTCCGAGACGGAGTCCCGCTTTTATCGCGGGAGTTATTCCAGTTGGGGACTGGCGGATGTCCTGGCGGAGGAATGTATGGACAAGGTGATCGAGGAGACAGGCATTCGCGGCATGATCCGGGGCGGCAGGGATATTGAAGGCGGGAACCGAGGGTGAAGCA
>CAMIWP010000101.1 GCA_946402475.1 uncultured Selenomonadaceae bacterium | reverse complement strand
CTCATGTTCGATCACAGTATAAACAATTCTGTCACTGGTCACGCCAAACCGGATGGTGGCATTCGTGATCGCATCCTGCAGCGTCTTTCCGCTGACCCTGATCATTTCACTCATGGGTAACTATCCTCCACATAATCTGACTGCGATTCAGTCCATCCCTGTGTCTTTCTTCCATAACTGTTCATAACCTGTCCTGAACAGTTCCTTTATTTCTTCTTATGCTTCTCATTGTACTCCGCGACCATGTTTGCCCGCTCGGCCAATGATCCGGGACGTACATCTCTGCGCTTTGTCAGGGCACTCTCGTCCAGTCCTGTCGCCGCCTTCTGCATGCGCTTCGCACGACTCAGGTTCGCTTCCGCATCTACTTTCCTCGTATTGATTGCAGCATTCTGCGCGATCTGGGCGCCGGTCACACCGCCCTTCTTTTCCATCTTCTTCTTGTTCTTCTCCATATTCTTCCGGAGAATCTCTTCCATATCCTGCTTTTCCAGCTTCTTATTGATCAGGATGGTCTGAACCATACGCACAACAGCAGACATGATCCAGTAAATACCCATACCCACAGGAAGCGTCAGGCAGAAGAACGCAGACATGAGCGGCATGATGTTATTCATCATCTTCATCGTGCCCGCCATCTGGTCGGAGCCCTCAGGCTGCGTATTTCCCGCCATGGAAACCTTTACGGAGACCCACTGGGTCAGGGCGGCAAGAACAGGCACCAGAACCGCGCCGATCACGCCTCCCACAAGGGCATGCGAGGAACTGGAGGGGACCGCCAGCCACCAGGTGAGGATATTCCATAGGACCGCCCCCGTAAGCGCGGCGATCAAAATGGCCTCGTCCACATGCTGGGCAGATTTCACGATATCCGCCCCGATGGTCTTTGCCACTCCCGTGCTGTACATGGCCCCGGCAAAGTTCAGAAAAGCCGCCATGATGATGGCATGGCTGGGATGGATGGCCCTGGTGGAAACCGATGTGGCAATGGCGTTCGCCGTGTCATGGAAGCCGTTGATGAAATCGAACACCAGCGCCAGGATGATTACCGTGAAGATCAAATATTGCAGCTCATGCATATTTCATTACCACGCCGCGGATCATATCGGAGATTTTCTCGCAATGATCCAGGGTATCCTCGAGATTTTCAAGGATGTCCTTCCATTTGATGAGTTCGATGGGATCCGTGGCCTGATCGAAGAGGAAGGCCACTTCATGGCGATAGATGCGATCCCCTTCGCTCTCCATTTCCCCGATCTTATGGGTAGCCTCAAGAAGCTGCACCTGGTTCTTCTTGATGTTCTTCAGCAGGGAAAAGGCACGGATGAGCTCATCCGTCGCCTCGATGATGAGCTTCGTGAGATTCACCGCCCCGGGGATCGCCTCTCCCGTGCGGTACATGACCAGCCGCTGCAGGGTTCCGTGAAGATTGTCCACACCATCGTCCAATCCGTTGGCCAGCGCATAGATGTCCTCGCGGTCAATGGGAGTGATAAAGGTCATGTTCAACTTGTCAATGATCTTGTCATTGATATCATCCGCCTCATGTTCCAGGTCGATGATTTCCTTGACCTTGTCCGCAGCCTTGCTGTAGTCCAGCATGACCTCGTCCATCATGAGGGCACCCTGATAAAAATAACGGGCGCTCTCCACGAAGAGGTCAAAGAACTCGTTATCTTTGTTTGAAAAATTAAACATATATCCTCCTGCCACACAACACGCTATACCATCTGTTCCCATGATAGCATCATTCCAAGCATACAGCAATACGCAGGGCAAAAAAGAATCCTATGAAAAGAGGGGGACGCCCGCCAAGGAGCCTTCCCCCAAAAATACATCATGCGCCTTCCACGGCTTGAACTGCCTTGAACACCTTCTCGGCCATACCCTTCATCTTCGCTGACGACACGGAGCACGCAGCGATCCGAACGCCGAGCTGCAAAGGGACGGCATAGACCAGATCCTCGTGGAGCTTGTCGCAGATTGCCCCGGGATCTGCCGCGGGCACGGCGAGGAAGAATCCTCCCTTGTAGGGGAGAGCCTTGAGGCCGCAGGCCGCCGCCTCTTTCATGAAAATATCTCCCCGCGCCTGTACCATCCGATAGAGATCCTCCCGTTCCCCCTCGAACTGAGCCAATGCCGCCTTGTCCTGCTGAATGTGGGTGAGCAGTGCCATGGCGCCGCGATTGATGTTGGACCAAGTGGCTCTGCTGCTGTACTTGCTGACCTCCGAAAATTCCTCGATGACGGACTTGCTGGAGGAGACCGCCACCAAAGCCCCGGTTCTCTGCCCGTAGAAGGTATAGCCCTTGGACATGCTGAATGCAAACATGGCGAGAATATTGTCCGGAAGATTGCCGAATTTCTTCATGAAACGACGGGTCTCCTGCTTCTCCCCGGCATAGTCAATATAAGCCACATCCACCAAAAGGCTGATTTTCTTTCCCTTTGCCGCATGCTCTTTGCAGGTGTCCAGGACCTTGTCCCAATCCTCCTCCGTCAGGCTGAAGCCCGTGGGATTGTGGGCGGGACTGTTGATGATGATGAGTAAGGAATCCTGCTTGCCGAGGATGTCCTCCACGTTGCGGCTGAAATCCTCGATGTTGAACTGCCGCCGCTCATCGAAGAGCTGAAAAGTGGAAAGCTCACAGCCGTTTTCCCGGCAAATGACGCGATAGGTTCCCCAGAACCAGTCGGAGGTCAGCACCTGGTCCCCCTTCTCCGCGTAATCGGCCACGGCGTGGTGGATGGCTCCCGTCCCCCCCGCCGTGGCAACTGCTGCCGTATAACCCTCTGGACGCTGATCGGCAAAGGTCAGATCCACCACCGCTTCCAGGTAGTCCGGCAGGCCGGCAATGGGCGCATAGGCAATGATCTCCTCCATGGGCAGAGAGCGATAGACCCTCTCCATGGTGGGAAGGCATGCCAACTTCTCCTCCTCATCCATTATGACGCCGATGGTAGCATTGGTGACCTTCTCCGGGCCGTATTTCCCAACGGCCTCCCTGCAAGCGGCAGCCGCCCCGAAGATCGCGTCTTTCAGCCTTTTGTCCGCCGCATGGGATGCAGCCATGCTCCTTGTCATTCTCTATTCCCCCTTACTAGGATGCTGTCAGTCCTCCGGAAAAAACTCTTTGTGTATGGCGTTCACGGCCTCGGTGAGCTGGGAACCCTTCACCAGACAGGATATGCTGATCTCCGAAGTGCTGATGATGTCAATGTTGACATTTGCATTTGCCAAGGCCCCGAACATACGGGCCGCAATGCCGGGATTCCCGAGCATCCCGGCTCCCACGATGGAGACCTTCGCCACGTCTTCCTCCACGAGAACCGCGATGGAGTTCAGCTTCTCCGCCACCTCGTCCACCACTTCCTTCGCTCGGGAAAGATCCGAAGTGGCTACCGTGAACACCATGTCCGTCACGTTGCGCTCAATGTTTCGGATGCTCTGGACGATCATGTCCACGTCGATATTGGCTTTCGCCAAAGCGGTGAAGATTTCATAGGCAACCCCCGGGGTGTTGGGAATGCCCAAGACCGCAATCTTTGCCACCTTATCGTCGTGGGCAACGCCCCGGATCACAAAGCTCTTTTCTTCCATCGTATAATCCTCCCTAATGATCGTACCCGGTTCTTTCGTAAAGGTCGAGCGCACGTGGATGGGAATATTGTAATACTGTCCCATCTCCACGGAGCGAGGCTGCATGACACCGGCTCCCAACCGGGCCATCTCCAGCATCTCGCTGTAGGTGATCTCCTTCATCTTGCGGGCATTCTTGCACGTCCTGGGATCTGCGGAGAAAATTCCTTCCACATCCGTGAAGATCTCGCAGGAATCCGCCCGAAGGGCTCCTGCCAAGGCAACCGCCGAGGTATCGGATCCGCCTCGTCCCAAGGTCACGGGATCCCCCAGTTTGTCCGCCCCCTGAAAGCCGGCCACCACCACGATCCTGCCCTTGTTCAGTTCCTCCTTCACCCGCTCCGGCTGGATGTCGAGTATGCGGCCCTTGGTGTGGACGGAATCCGTCCGCATCCCCACCATGGGACCCGTCAGAGAAACGGCTTCCTGTCCCATTTTCTTAAAAGCCATGGCAAGCAGGGCGATGGAAACCTGTTCTCCCGTTGTCAGCAGCATGTCCATCTCCCTCTCGTAACGATAGGGATCATCATCAATGCCCCGGGCGAGATCGATGAGTTCATCCGTGGTATCTCCCATGGCGGACACGACCACCACGACCTTATCCTCCGGTTTCTTCTCATCGAGGATCCGCCTTGCGACAGACATGATCTTCTCCGTGGTGGCAACGGAACTGCCACCGAATTTCTTCACAATAAGTGCCATGATCTTCCTCCTAACCAATGCACAGGTGCTTCATGCGAGGACATTTGTCTTGGATCATATACGAAAGTAGTAAAACCAAACTGTATTATACAGGACTTTTCCCCCTTCGTCCATACCAATTCATGAAATCACGCCATTCCCCTCCGGTGGCCGTGCAACCGGAAAATCCCCGGCAGGAAAGAGCCTGCCGGGGATACGACATCACAGACGGATCTGGGGCTTTTTCTTCTCGGCCTTCTTGTCGATGCGATAGACGTAGGCCATGACCTCGGCGATGGCACGGTAGAGCTCCGGAGGAATCTCCCGATCCAGCTCCAATGCCATGAGCATGTTGACCAAGGTCTTGTTCTGGTAGACCGGCACCGTGTTTTTCTGGGCAACGGCCATGATATTCTCCGCCACATGCCCGCGTCCCTTGGCCACTACCCGCGGGGCTGTGTCCCGCTCCATATCGTATTTCAGCGCGACCGCCTTCGCCTCGGCCGTCGGGTCCGTCTCCGGCTCGACCGCCAACTGTCTTCGATCTCGTACCATGTCCTTCACCTGCTATCCGACAGTCATCTCATGCCCAAACTGCCCCAAAATACATCACATGAACCGCCGCTCTCCCACAGCGCCCACCTTCACCTCATTGAGCGTAAGTTCCCCCATGCCCCTCATGGACTTCCTGAACTCTGGAACGCACTCACGAAACTCATTGGCCGTTTCGGGAGAAGAAAAGAACAGCCTCATATCCAACTGCTGGTTGTCAAAAACGCGACAAGTGAGTTCCACAGCCCCGATATTGTCCGTCAGGACACAAAGCCGCAGCCATGTCTCCTTCTTGAATTCTCCCGTGTACGGATCCTGGGCATTTTCATCGTAAACATGAATGTAGGAAGGATAGGACTTCTCGTTATCTCCGAGAAAGAGAGGCAACATAAAATTCAGTGATCTCTGCCCCGGAACGGAGGAATTGCTTCCCGTCATGGAATGACGCATG
>CAMIWP010000100.1 GCA_946402475.1 uncultured Selenomonadaceae bacterium | reverse complement strand
TCGTGTCCATCGGCGAGGAACCCGTGCTGGATTTCCTGCCGGAGGATGCGGGCATCCGGAAGTTTCGCGGAAGCTGGCTCCTTCCCAAGGAAGACAAATCCATTCTGCCGGGGGTCTTTGCCGCAGGAGACATCATCAAGCCCGGGCGGCTCACGGATGCCATCGGCGACGGAAGGAAGGCGGCCTGGTTCGCGGATCGTTACGTGATGGGAGAGGCATTCGCTCCCTTTCCGGAGAAGGAGAAGGTTCCTTCGGAGCGATTGTCCAGGGCGTACTTCGACAAGTGCCATCACTGCGCGCTGGGAGACGCCGTGGATGACCACCTTCGTTGCGTGAGCTGCGGAACCTGCCGCGATTGCAAGATGTGCCTGGAGTCCTGCCCGGAGAAGGCCATCACCCGGGTGGAGAAAGCGGACGGTTCCTGGGAATACATTTCCGATCCCCATCGCTGCATCGGCTGCGGCATCTGCGCCGGGGTATGTCCCTGCGGCGTATGGAGCCTCTCCGACAATCCGGAGTCCATCCCCATGTACAGCACAGGAAGCAAGATCACGGGATAGTGCGCAATCCACCACCATCCGATCACAGTCAAAAAGCCGCTCGTCACAGATGGAATCGAACCATCCCGGCGAGCGGCTCTTATGATGGCAAAAGAGAAACCGTAAGGGAAACTCTAGGAAGAGCCCGCCATCCCAAAGAAAACGGGAAATGTGGAGCAGTGTCCCGACCAGGATGACGAATATGAGGAACATAGCAGCGTTAGCGACTCGAGGAATCTGCGACCGCTCCCGGCTCATCGGTCTTGTTGATGAGCCGATTCAGCACGGGTACCAGGATGGCCATGACCAGGGTCACACCCAGGGTTGCCATGCCGATCTTCGTAAAAACCCCGGTGTAGATGCCAATGGTCTCGACGGCGTCCGTCATGCCCTCGGGCACGGCGGTAAAGGTTGCCACCTTGCCCCCCAGCACGGCGGCAATGGATGTGGTGAGGAACCAGGCGCCCATCAGGAAACCCAGGAGGCGCTGGGGTACCAGCTTGGAGATCATGGAAAGGCCCAGACCGGAAACCAGGAGCTCGCCGATGCTGGACAGGAAATAGGAAACCACCATCCACCAGGCGGATACGATACCGGCTTCGCTGGCGAATCCGGCGGAAGTGCCCAATAGTAGGAAGGAACAGGCGGAGAGGAACATGCCCAGGGTGAACTTGGCGGGCATGGAGAGATCCGCGCCCCTGTCACCGAAGTGGCTGTACAGCCATGCCAAAACGGGGCTGGCCAGCATGATCCAGAAGGGATTGAGCGTTTGGAACACCTGGGCGTCCGGGATGTCAATGCCCAGGATGCTGTGCTCCACATTATTGATGGCAAAAAAGTTCAAGGAGGTTGGCATCTGCTCGTACAGAGTGAAGAAGACAATGGCCTCCGCGATGAGGATCAGGGCTGCGATCATCTTGCTGCGTTCCGCCCCCCGGGACTGGAAAATCATCTTGAGGAACACGCCGTAAACCAGAAGGCCGATGACCAGGAGCAGCATGTGAGCCACTTCCAGATGATCGAGCATCCAGGCGGAGACAACGGACACGAGCACCACGCCTACCACGGTCAGCACCATCTTCCTCACGGAAAGAGGCTTCTTGCCGACGGGAGAATCCACTCCCCTTACCAGATACCGAAAGCCGAAGAAGCCTCCGATGGCTGCCACCAGCCCCATGGCGCAGATGGAGAAGCCCAGGGGCAGGCCGTAGGAAGCACCGACAATGGGCACTAGAATCATGGAAACGAAGGAGCCGATGTTTATGGACATGTAATACATGGTGAAGGCGGAATCCAGATGCTGTTCGTCGCCTTCGTAGATCTTGGACAAGAGGGAAGAGGGGTTGGCCTTGAAGATGCCGTTGCCGCAGGCAATGACACCCAGGGCCAGAAATACCAGGGACTCCTCCACAGGGTCGCCGGCGGCGGCAAAGGCCATCATGGCATAGCCGATCATGAGGACGATGGCGCCCAGGGCAATGGTGCGCTGGGTGCCCAGCACCTTGTCGCCGATGTAGCCGCCAATGGACATATAGCCGTACACCATGGCAGAGAAGGCGCCGAACACAACGAAGGACTGGGCATCGTCCATGTTCAGGGCTTTCACGAAGAACATGGCGAGAACCGCCTGAAGGCCATAATAACCGAAGCGCTCCCAGAGTTCGATAAAGAACAGCATGTTGAATGCTTTCTTCCTGTTGATAGAATGTGCGTTTGACATAAACAAAACCCCAATCTTTTCTGGGACTTGAACCGTCATTCCCCAATAATCGGCCTCTTTTGAATCGTGTATCGGAATTTGGCCTGAAAACCGCTGTCCCACATTTTTACGAATGATAGTTTACCACATTATCGCATGCAAGAAAAGAACATGCACCTTAAGTTCCCAGGCCATCTATTATATAATTGTTCCTATTTATGACAAAATGATTGACAATTTCCCCTGAATTATTGTAATATTAATACGTGGGTTTTGACTCGTAACATTTGTTATGTTGCGAATTTTCGTGGTGCAGTTTCGGCGTCGGCCTTTCCTTGGCGGCGCTTGAAATAGGACCGGGGATCCCGGTAATTTCTTAAATTTTTAGGGGGTATTTTTCAAATGGCAGTAAAAGTAGCTATTAACGGTTTCGGTCGTATCGGTCGTCTTGCTTTCCGTCAGATGTTCGACGCGGAAGGGTATGAAGTCGTCGCTATCAACGACCTCACAAGCCCCAAGATGCTTGCTCACCTGCTGAAGTACGATTCCACCCAGGGCACCTACAAGTATGCCGACAAGGTGGAGGCCGGCGAGAGCTCCATTAAGGTCAACGGCAAAGAGATTGTCATCTACAAGGAAGCGGATGCTGCCAACATTCCCTGGGGCAAGCATGATGTGGATGTCGTCCTGGAGTGCACGGGCTTCTACACCAAGAAGGAGAAGGCCGAGGCTCATCTGAAGGCAGGCGCGAAGAAGGTTGTCATCTCCGCTCCGGCCGGCAATGACCTCCCCACCATCGTGTACAACGTCAACCACAAGACCCTCACGAAGGATGACAAGATCATTTCTGCCGCGTCCTGCACCACCAACTGCCTTGCCCCCATGGCGAAGGCCCTGAACGACCTCGCTCCCATCCAGAGCGGCATCATGGCGACGATCCATGCCTATACCGGCGACCAGATGACCCTGGACGGCCCCCAGCGCAAGGGCGATCTCCGTCGCAGCCGCGCCGCCGCCGTCAACATCGTCCCGAACTCCACGGGCGCTGCCAAGGCCATCGGCCTCGTCATCCCCGAGCTCAAGGGCAAGCTCATCGGCGCCGCCCAGCGCGTTCCCACCCCCACGGGTTCCACCACTTTGCTCTTCGCCGTTGTGAAGGGTGAGGTTACCGTTGACCAGATCAATGCCCAGATGAAGAAGGAGTCCACGGAGTCCTTCGGCTACACCGAGGAGGAACTGGTTTCCAGCGACATTGTCGGCATGCGTTACGGCTCCCTCTTCGACGCCACCCAGACCATGGTCAGCCCCATCGGCGACGGCAACACCCAGGTGCAGGTGGTTTCCTGGTACGACAACGAGAACAGCTACACCAGCCAGATGGTTCGCACCATCAAGTACTTCTCCGAACTCGGCTGATCGCGTTTGAATACGGATAAGATGTAGGTCTTTCAAGGCCCGGCCTTCCTTTGGGCCGGGCCTGTTTTTGCATGGGGGTTATGAAATGAACAAGAAGACAATCAAGGATATCGACGTCAAGGGCAAAAAGGTCTTTGTGCGCGTGGACTACAATGTGCCCTTTGACGAGAACCAGAACATCACAAATGACACTCGCATGGTTCGCACCCTGCCGACCATCAACTACCTGCTGGACAACGGCGCGGCGGTGATCCTCGCCTGTCACATCGGGCGTCCCAGCGAGGCGCGGGAACCCCAGTTCTCCACAAAGCATCTGGTGGCCCATCTCTCGGAGCTCCTGAAGAAGGACGTGAAGTGGGCCTCGGACTGCGTGGGGCCGGAAGCGGAGAATGCGGCGAAGGACTTGAAGCCCGGGGAGGTTTTGCTCCTTGAGAACCTTCGCTACCATAAGGCGGAGAAGAAGAACGATCCCGAGTTTGCCAAGCAGCTGGCGTCCCTTGCGGATGTGGCGGTGGACGATGCCTTCGGCGTTTCCCATCGCGGCCATGCCTCCAACTCCGGCATCGCCAAGTATGTGGAAGTGGTGGCGGGCTTCCTGATGGAAAAGGAAATCGACTACATCGGCAACGCCCTGGAAGCTCCCAAGCGTCCCTTCGTGGCCATCATCGGCGGGGCGAAGGTCTCCGACAAGATCGGGGTCATCAGCAACATGATCGACAAGGTGGACACCATCATCATCGGCGGCGGCATGGCCCACACCTTTGATGCGGCCAAGGGCCTGCCCATCGGCAAGTCCCTCTGCGAGCCGGACAAGTACGATCTCGCCCGCGATCTTTTGAAGAAGGCGGAGGAAAAGGGCGTGAAAGTGGTCCTGCCGGTGGATCTGGTGGTTGCCGACAAGTTCGACAAGGACGCCAACTTCAAGACCGTCCCCGTGGATCAGGTTCCCGACGACTGGGAGGCCCTGGACTCCGGCGAAAAGACCTCGGAAGAGTACGTGAAGGCTCTGGAAGGGGCAAAGACGGTCATCTGGAACGGCCCCATGGGCGTGTTTGAGTTCGACAACTTCGCCAAGGGCACCTTGGCGGTGGCAAAGGCGGTGGCAAAGGCCACGGAGGAAGGCGCCGTTTCCATCGTAGGCGGCGGCGACTCCGTTGCGGCGCTCAAGAAGACGGGCCTCACGGACAAGATTTCCCATGTTTCCACGGGAGGCGGCGCAACCCTTGAATTCCTCGAGGGCAAGGAAATGCCCGGCGTAGCTGCCATTGCAGATAAATAAGATGACTTTCTATAGAAGTTTTATGAAGGGATGTTGATAACCATGGCAAGAAGACCTATTATCGCCGGCAACTGGAAGATGAACAATACCATCGCCGCCGGCAAGCAGCTGGTAAAGGATCTGGCTCCTCTCGTAAAGGACAACAAGGACGTGGACATCGTGGTCTGCCCCACGGCTACGGCCCTCGCGGGGGTCGCTGAAGCGGTGAAGGGCTCCAACATCCATGTGGGCGCCCAGAACGTGCACTGGGAAAAGAGTGGCGCCTTCACGGGAGAGATCTCCACGGAAATGCTGAAGGAGATCGGCGTGGAGTATTGCGTTCTCGGTCACAGCGAGCGCCGGGACTATTTCGGAGAGACGGACGAGGGCGTGAACAAGAGGGCGAAGGCTGCCTTTGCGGCGGACATCACCCCCA
>CAMIWP010000099.1 GCA_946402475.1 uncultured Selenomonadaceae bacterium | reverse complement strand
GCCATATGACGGTGCATTTCCATGGAAGGGATACCCGCATGGAAGGGGGAACGTCGGCGGGCACCGGGAATGAAGGCGCTGACTCGGATGCCCGAGCGGTGGAGCATGACGGTGCGGCGGATGAGGTTCTCCTCGGACATGCCGGTTCCCTCCCTGTCATAACCGCTGTGCAGGGCTTCCAACTGCCGCAGATTGGGGCATTCCTGCAGGAGACGGTGAATGTCTTCTGTTGCCATGCGGGAAGCGCTGAACTGGATGTGGATGCCGTAGGGATTCCGGCTCAGTTCCGCGAGATCCTGGGGTAGAAAGTTCTTGAGAAAGAGGGTCTGGATGCCCATGAGGCGGAAGGCCTCCAAGCGCAGATGGGTGATGTGGAGGGTGTGCATGACGTCAGGGGTCAGAGCAGCGACGACATGCATGCGCAGTTTTTTTGCATAGGAAAGCAGCCCGCCCAGTTCCTTCTTTGCCCTTTGCAGATCCGCATAGGGGAGCATCAGGGAGAAGAAGACGCGGCGGATTCCGCAGTTCGCTGCATTTTCCATGAGCTGAAGATTTTCCTCCGGACTGTTGTCCAAGCCGGGGTAGATCGTGATGCCTTTTTCCATGAATCTCACCTCCTTGCTTGCCTCTATGAAACGAACAATGAGGTCGAGGTCAATAAAGAAAACCACGACGAGGCAGAATATCACATAGATTTCATTTCTTCTGCCCATGAGGTTCTTCGTATTTTCTCAAAATCCTTCCCCAATTTTTCGCGGTCATTGTCTGGGATGAAGATAGCGTTGGAAGGCCGACGGAATGCTGTATTTCTCGGCAATGGCCTTTGGCGAGCGCCATTGAAGATCATCGGGGAAGGACAGAGCTTTGTCTCCGTAGGTTTCGGTGGTTTCTCCGATAGATGAGTCGATTTCAAGACACCAGCCCACCATGTCCCATTCCACATGGGAGAAGACGTGTCGGGCGGGAGGAAGGGGAACAATGGATCTCGGTAGATAGCCGCTTTTGGCGCACCAGCGGCGAATTTCCTCTTTCCCCCGATGACCGGGAAGATGCGGAAGCTCCCAAAGTCCCGCTAAAAGCCCTCTGTCGGGGCGTTTCCTTATGGCGATGAGACCTTCCCTTTCCATGTACAGCACGGTGAGTTTTTCCGTCCGCCGCGGCTTCTTTTTTTGACGGCGAGGGTAGTCCATGACGCAATTCTTCTCACGGGCGAGGCAGAGCTGTCCCAGGGGGCAGCGACCACAGTGGGGTGTTCCGTTGGGCAAGCAGACCATGGCCCCGAGTTCCATGAGGGCCTGATTCATGTCCCCGCCCTGTCCGGCAGGGTAAGCGGCTTGAAGGGCTTCCTCGACGGCTCGCTTGGTTCTGTCCTTCAGGATGTCTTCGGGGGAGAGGATCAGCCGCGTGATGACTCGGAGGACATTGCCGTCTACGGCAGGATGCTCTCCTCCATAGGCGATGGAACTGATGGCGGCAGCGGTATAGCGCCCGATGCCCGGAAGGAGCAGGAGATCGTCAAAGTCGGATGGGATGCGTCCCCCGTGTTCCGCCACGATGATGCGGGCGGCTTTTTGGAGGTTTCGCGCCCGATTGTAATAGCCGAGTCCCTGCCAGAGCTTCATGAGAATCTCCTCGCTGCAGGCAGCGAGAGCGCGGACATCCGGCAGGACTTCGAGGAAGCGCTCGAAGTAGGGCATGACTGCGGCAACCCGGGTTTGTTGCAGCATGATCTCCGAGAGCCATACCCGGTAGGGAGTAGGATCGTCGCGCCAGGGCAGACTTCTGGCTTGGGCGTGGTACCACTTCAGCAGAGGAGAAGGAACTGCGGAGAGGATCTCCGCACGGGGAAGTTGGACGGGTTGGGTCATGTTGCAAGGCTTCCTTTCACTGGTTTCGTTTGATTGCATCATAACGCAAATCCCACAGGCAGGCAATGGCGTGTGCGGGAAAATGTTTCTTGCATATATCGGGGATTTTGTATAGAATAAAGAATAATGTCTGCAAATAGTAATCCTGCGATTCAAAGAATACATGTGAGGGAGAAGGTCGTTTATGTTCATTGGTATGATCGATGCGGCAGAGTCCGTTTACAATACCTATCCGGAAGCCATCAGAAAGGCACTGGCTTATCTGCGATCCCATGATTTCACGAAAATGGAGGACGGAACCTATCCCATTGAGGGGGAGAAGATCTTTGCAAAAGTGCAGCGCTATGAAACGCGCCTGCATGACAGTTGCCGCCCGGAAACCCATCAGAAGTATCTGGACATCCAATACGTGGTGGAAGGGGAGGAATATCTCGGCTGGTGTCCTTTCAGCCCGGATCTTTCCGTTGCGTCGCCTTATGACGAGAGGACGGATGTCACATTTTACGAGAGGCTGGTGCCGGAAAGCAATATCGTGCTCCTGCCGGGCAGTTTTGCGGTACTTTACCCCGATGATGTTCACCGTCCTTGCTGTGCTGTGGAGGGAGAGACAGCGCATGTCACCAAAGTGGTGGTGAAGGTTTCCGTGGATTTGCTTTGATGTCTGCGGGCACATTGGCCGTATGCATGTTGATATGCCTCCGGTGCCCTTTTAAGGAAAAGAAACGAGTTCATCTTTCGGACGCATCCTCGTGTGGCATGCAAGCATGATTGGGCTCTGGAACAGATGATTGGTGGAAGATGGGGGCGAGAGATTGCATATCGTATTGATCGAGCCGGAGATCCCAGGAAATACGGGAAATATTGCCAGGCTTTGCGCGGCCTCCGGAATCGAGCTTCATTTGGTGAAGCCCTTGGGCTTTTCCACGGATGATAAACACTTGAGGCGGGCGGGATTGGATTATTGGCATTTGGTCAAAGTACATTACCACGAGAATTTTGGGGATGTTCTGTCCGGGTATGGGGAACATCCCTTTCACTATTGTTCCACCAAGGCTCCCCGCACTCATGCGGAGGCCGTTTATGGTTCCGAGGATGTGTTGGTGTTCGGCAAGGAAACGGCCGGGATACCGGAGGAGATCCTCGCGGATCACTGGGCGTCCTGTATCCGCATTCCCATGATGGAGGGAGCAAGATCCCTGAATCTGTCCAATGCGGTAGCTGTTGTCGCCTATGAGGCATCGAGGCAGCAAGGGTTCCCGAATCTGGCGACGAGGGGTGGCGGCCTGCTTACAACGGAATCCAAAAGACTATCCATGAGAAAGGATTGTTAGCGTGCAAATAAACGATGATTTTGTGAGGGAAATCAAGGAAATACTGACAGAGGGACGCATCCTGCTCAACGAACCCATGCGAGATCATACCACCTTTAAGATCGGGGGACCTGCCGATTATTTGATTTTTCCCGCAAGCATGGAGGAAGTGAGCCGGACTTTCCAGTTGCTGGAACGGTATGGGATTCCCCACACGATTTTGGGAAACGGCTCCAATGTGCTGGTGCGCGACAAGGGCGTGCGGGGGGCCATCGTGAAGTTCAATTCCCCCTTTGCCGGCATTCGTCTGGAGGAGGGGAACCGGATTCTTGCGGGAGCGGGAGCTTCCCTGAAGGATGTGGCTGTCTTTGCGGCGGATCACGGACTCACGGGGATGGAGTTTGCCATTGGGATTCCCGGCAGTTTGGGCGGGGCTGTCTTCATGAATGCCGGAGCCTACGACGGGGAAATGAAGAACGTGGTCATCGGGGTCCGCTCCGTGGCAGAGGATGGCAGCGTACACGAGATGGGGCCGGAAGAGTTGGAAATGAGCTATCGCCACAGCATCTTCCAGGTGAATGGCCATGCCATCTGTGAGGTAGAACTCAAGCTTTTCCTTGGGGATGGCTTCACCATTCGGATGAAAATGGATGATCTCACCCGAAGACGAGAGCAACGGCAACCTCTGGAAATGCCCAGCGCTGGCAGCACCTTCAAACGTCCCACCGGATATTTCGCCGGAACCCTCATCGACCAGACGGGACTGAAGGGACTGCGGGTGGGCGGTGCCCAGGTTTCGGAAAAGCACGCAGGTTTTGTGGTCAACACAGGCAACGCTACGGCGGAAGATGTGATGGGACTCATCTCAGAGGTGCAGAAGCGGGTGTATGAAAAGCATGGTGTGAGACTCTATCCGGAGGTACGCATCATCGGCGAGGAATAAAAAAGCGCGGTTTCGGCCGCGCTTTTTTTATGGAAGAGATGTGTCAGTGTCAGAAAATCATGGTATGATAGAAGAAAAGCCAAGAATGGGGGCAGATACGATGAGGATGAATTTTCTCGGGGCTGCACACATGGTCACCGGCTCATGCTATCTCATTGAGACCGAGGAGCGAAAACTGCTGGTGGATTGCGGTATGTTCCAAGGAGCAAAGCGCATACGCGAATTGAATTACGAGGAGTTTCCCTTTTCTCCTGCCGAGTTGGACTGTGTGATCCTGACCCATGCCCATGTGGATCACTGCGGCCTGATCCCAAAACTTTACAAGGAGGGCTTCCGGGGAGAGGTCTACGCTACGAAGGTGACCTGCGACCTAGCGAAGATCATGTTGCCGGATTCCGCCTACATACAGCAGTCCGATGCGGAGATGCTGAATCGCAAGGGCCAGCGTCGGGGAGATGCTCCCATTGAGGCTCTGTATTCCATTGATGATGTACAGGAGGCTCTTCGGCATTTCGTTTCCGTCTCCTATGATGAACCCGTCGATCTCCTTGACAACGTCAGGGCGATTTTCCGGGATGCCGGGCACATCATCGGCTCCGCCATTCTGGAGATGGATGTGTCGGAAAACGGGAAGACATCCCGCATGGTTTTTTCCGGTGATCTGGGACAGCCGGATCAACCTATCTTGCGGGATCCGGCCATCCTTTACGGGGCAGATTTTCTGGTGATCGAATCCACTTACGGGGATCGCCTGCACAAGCTTTACGACAAGGAGTCGGCTCTTCTAGAGGTCATAAACGACACCATGGATCGGGGCGGCAATCTGGTTATTCCCGCCTTTGCCGTGGGGCGCACCCAAACTTTGCTGTACTATTTCTACAAGCTGTGGAAGGAAGGACGCCTCGACGGCGATATTCCCATCATTCTGGACAGCCCTTTGGCCATTGCGGCAACCAGGGTGTTCCTCCAGAACATGCACGTGTTCGACGAGACAACCATGAAGATCCTCAGCAATGAGGGTTCAGTCCCGCAGTTTCCACAGTTTCATGTCTGTGAAACGGCGGCGGAGTCCAGGGCGCTCAACAGCGAAGACAGTTCGGCCATTATCCTCTCGGCAAGCGGCATGGCGGATGCGGGCCGCATCCTCCACCATCTCAAGCATAATCTTTGGAGGCCGGAGTCCACGATCCTCTTCGTGGGCTATCAGGCGGAGGGGAGCATGGGCCGTCGCTTGATAGACGGCATCAAGCGCGTGAGGGTCTTGGGGGAAGAGGTTGTGGTGCGAGC
>CAMIWP010000098.1 GCA_946402475.1 uncultured Selenomonadaceae bacterium | reverse complement strand
ACCCATATCGGCATGGCGGCGCGACGGAAGGATGGAAGTAAGGTCAATCTCTTTTCCCCGGACGAGCCCGCCAAGGATTTCATGAGCGCGGTGGGCTACGGGGCCATCATGGGACTCCTGAAGAACTACGAGGTGATCAATCCCTTTGTCTCCGCTACCAACGATTCCCTGAACCGCCTGAAGCCGGGGTTTGAGGCGCCGGTGTGCATCGTTACCTCCCTGGGGCACTCGCCTCAGATGCCCTCCCGCAACCGCACGATTCTCGCGGGGCTGATCCGGGATCTCGGCAATCCTTACGCCACCCGTTTTGAGCTTCGCGCCTGCAATCCCTACACCAACACGTATCTTGTGCTGGCCGCCATCTATTCCGCCCTCTTGGACGGTATTCGCGCTGCCCTTCATCGCACCACGGAGGAACTTCTGGCGGAGCTTTCCAAGGATGCGGGAACCGAGGGATTCTATCTGGAAAAGGATCGCGCCTATCGGAGCGAGGCGGATGTTTTCGAGGACTATGCGGATGAGGAGAGGAATCGCCTGCTCGGAACGCCTCCGGCCACGGTCTGGGAGAACATGGAGAATTTCAAGAATTTCCCGGAAAAGAAGAGGGTGATCACGGAGAGCGGTGCTTTGCGGGATCAGATCATCGATGCCTTCCGGGCGGGAGCCCTTCTTCGCTGGAAGACGGAACTCATCAGCCGCATCATTCCGGAAAACCGGGATCTGGTGAGGAAGATGCGGGAAGTCGATTCTCCCTTTGTCACGGATCAGGATGCCTACAACTGGAACAAGATCTCCTCTCTCCGGGCCTATCTCGCCAAGGACAGCATCGATGAAAAATCCCTGTTCACCTTGCTCATTCAGGCATTGGAGACGGGGGACTACGCTGCGGCTTCCGGCCTGCAGGTGGAGATGTACGAGAAGATGGAGGAACTGAAGGCCCTCTATGATGCCTATATAAAGAACATGATATGACGAGGCGGCTATGGCAAAGATCAACGAGAATTACCAGAAGTTGCCAGGCAGCTATCTCTTTTCGGAGATTGCCCGGCGGGTGACAGCTTTTCAGGAAGAATGCCCTTCGAAAGACGTGATATGTCTCGGCATTGGGGACGTGACGCTCCCTCTGCCGAAAGCCTGCATTGACGCCATGCACCGGGCGGTGGATGAGATGGGGACGCGGGAAGGTTTTCGCGGTTACGGGCCGGAACAGGGATATTCCTTCCTGCGGGAGGCCATCCTTCGGCACAATTACACTGCTCGGGGAATCGACCTCTCTTCGGATGAAATTTTTGTAAGCGACGGCTCCAAAAGCGACTGCGGCAATATCCAGGAGATCTTTTCCACGGACAATCGGGTGGCCGTCGCCGACCCGGTGTATCCCGTGTATCTCGACACCAATGTCATGGCGGGGCGCACGGGGAACCTGGGGGAAGATGGCCGCTTCGAGGGCGTCACCTATCTTCCCTGTACCGCGGAAAACGATTTCTCTCCGGAGCCGCCGGAGGATCGGGTGGACATGATCTATCTCTGCTCTCCCAACAATCCCACGGGCACGGTGCTTTCCAGAAAGGCGCTGGAGAACTGGGTGGGCTATGCAAGGGCGAAGGAGGCAGTCATTCTCTTTGATGCCGCCTATGCGGCCTATATCACCGAAGAAGAGGTTCCCCGCTCCATCTATGAGATCCCCGGGGCGAAGGAGGTTGCCGTCGAGTTTCGCTCCTTTTCCAAGACGGCCGGATTCACCGGCACCCGCTGCGGTTATACGGTCATTCCCAAGGCCCTGAAAGGACGGGGAGCGGCGGGAGAAAAGATCTCGCTGCACGGACTTTGGAACCGCCGTCACACGACGAAATTCAACGGTGCTCCCTACATCGTCCAACGGGGAGCCGCAGCCATCTATACCGAAGAGGGACAACGACAGGTAAGGGAAATGATCGACTATTACATGGGAAATGCCCGCCTGATCCGGGATGGTTTGGAAAAGGCGGGCCTGAAAGCCTATGGGGGCATCAATGCCCCGTACATCTGGCTGAAAACCCCCATGGCATCCTGGGAATTTTTCGACAAGCTCCTGAAAGAAGCCCGTGTCGTGGGTACTCCGGGGGTGGGGTTCGGGCCTTGCGGGGAGAACTACTTCCGCCTGACGGCCTTTGGAGATCGGGAGCAAACGAAAGAAGCCATGGAGCGCATCGGCAATTGCTTCTGAAAAAATACTGTATACATGGAATCTATACTTGATAAGTATAGATTCCATGCTTATAATCTATACCGTGAGATGGAAACAGGATGAGGGGAGGAAGGACTCATGTCAGAATTCGCGGAGCTTTGTCGGGAGAAGTCTTCTCTGGATCCCATGCAGATCGACTTCTTGGGACAGATGGCCCCGTGCCTTCCCTTTGTGGCGGATCTTGCACGCGCCGATCTCAGGTTCTATGTTCCCGCCAAGGCGGATGGCTTTTATCTTCTCGCAGCGGAGGAGCGTTCCTTTACGATTCCCATGGAGGAGCGTCCCGTTTCTCCGGGACTGCTCATCAGTTCGAGGGCGGAGCCGTTGGTGCGGGAAACCTTTCGCGGCGGGAAAAATTTGAACCAATGGCAGGAGGCGGATGGAGAGGGGTCAGGCTCGAGAAGCTATGCCGTGACAGACGGAAGCGGCAAGGTCATCGCCGTGGCATTGCTTTCCTTCAAGCTCCTGCTTCCCATGGAGGAATACACCCATCTTCTCCATGCGGCGGGGATGGTGCTTCGCCACGGCAGGAAGCTGGATCCCCTCGTGTTCAGCCGCTTGACCACGGAGGACGGCATCCTCGTGGCGGACCGATTCCACCGCATCGTCTTTGCGGACGAGATCGTGCTCCACGTTCATCGGAATTTGGGGGTGGGGAGCCTGGTGGGGCGCCATCTCCTCGACAAGCAGCTGCGTCAGGGCATTGACCGGGAGACCACGGTGAGGAAACGCCCTTGGGAAAAAGAGTTGCAGGCGGGGGAGCGCATTATCCGGGAATCCCGGCTGGATTTTGCAGAGGGAGGAAATTCCTTGGGGCATGTGGTGATTCTTTCCGACATCACCGAGGTGAGACGGAGGGAACAGGACGCCAAGATCCAAGAAGCTCTCATGAAGAGGATCCAGGAATTGGAGGATGAACTGGAGAGCATCAAGGATTCCCTGGAAACCCGAAAGCTCCTGGACAGGGCCAAGGGGATTCTCATGGACACCTATCATCTCACGGAGGTGGAAAGCTATCGGCGCATCCAAAGGCAGGCCATGGTGAAGCGCATGACCATAAAGGAAGTGGCCGAGGCCGTCCTCGAGGCCGCGAAAGGCCGATGACGCAGAGGAAGAACAGAAGCAAAGCGAAGGGAGAGAAACACCGACATGATGGCGCTCAATTTCCGCGAGGAAAAGCACAAGAAAATGCTCATTGCCCGCACGAAACGGTGCACGGTGCGGCTTGGGGACGTCAGCAGCCAGTTCCCGGAAAATTCCATTGTGTGGATCACCACGGGGGAACGGGGGGAGCAGAAACAGAAGCTCTACACCGCCTTCCTCGACAAGGTGCGGGTAAAGACCATGGGAACCCTTACCTCCAAGGATCTCGACAGCCAGAATCCGGAGATCGGTTCCAAGGAAGAGCTCATTGCGGATTTTGAGAAAATCTACAAGCGTCGCATCCTCATGGAGGATACGGTAACGGTGATCTACTTCACGGAGGTCATTGGTTTATAAGGGATTCGTTCCAAGGGGAGAGTGAGAACGCTATGTGTAGGATCGGTTCGATCAAGAGCAAGACGCCCATCCAGCCGTCGACGGCCCTTCGCCTCATGCTGCCGCAGCAGGAGGGCCATGACAACTCGGGCTTTGCCATGGTATTGCAGGATCTGTACGGGATCTTTTCCCCGTACAAGGACAAGCCTTTGCTGTCCCTGGCCTGCACCCAAAAGGGAGCGCAGCTGGTGGAGGACTACATGGATGCCCACAACTTCGTGCAGCTGGCGGAGTGGCTGCCCATTCCGTCGAAGGAGAAAGGTCTTTCCATCAAGGCCATGCCCTATTACATCTTCCGGAACTACGACTATCCGGAGGATGCCGCCAAGATGACGGAGCGGCAGCGGGAGGATCTCCTCCTGGACACGCGCCTTGCCCTCAGGAAACTCCTGGAGAACAGCGGACAGGGCTTTGTGTACTCCTTCTGGCCGGATGTGCTGACCCTCAAGGAGATTGGGGATCCCAGCGATATTGCCACTTATTTCCGCCTGTGGGAGGACAACGGGTGCCTTGCGGCAAAGTCCATCGTGGCCCAATGCCGGCAGAACACGAACTACGACATCGTGCGCTATGCGGCCCATCCCTTCTTTTTGCAGGGATATACTCTCTGCGCCAACGGGGAGAATACCTTCTACACGAAGAACAAGGAATTTCAGAAATCCCTTCATCGGGGCTATATCGGCTTTGAATCGGACTCCCAGTGCTTCCTGAATACGCTTCACTATGTCCATCACGAGCTTCAATGGCCCCTGGGCTATTACAAGCATGTGATCACGCCCCTGCCCTTCGATGAGATTCGGGAAAGAGAGGATCAGGAGGTACTGACGGGGATCCGCCAATCCTTGGCGAACTTGGAGATCAACGGCCCCAACACGGTCATCGGCGTGCTGCCGGATGCCAGGATGATCACCTGCTGCGACTCCAAGAAGCTCCGTCCCGTGGTGGTGGGACGGGATGAGAACATGGTGGCCATTTCTTCCGAGGTCTGCGGCATCAACGAGATCCTGCCGGATCGGGATATGACGCAGGACATCTATCCCAACGAGCGGGAGGTGGTCGTCATCGGGAACGACTTGGAGGTGACGAGATGGAAGCAGTGAGGACACAGGACGTGGGGGTAAACGATCTCCCATGGAAGATAGAATATCACCCGGAGCGCTGCACCATGTGCGGCAGCTGCGTGGCCAGCTGCTCCTTCAAGGCCATCCGGGCGGCGGTGGAGAGGAGATCCGTCACCCATTCCGAGGGCAGGGAGCCAAAGCCCATCCATCGGCACCGGGCTGTTCCCGTCATCAAGCAGGTGGCGAGTCTTACGGACTTCTGCCGGGGCTGCGGCATGTGCGAAAAGGTCTGTCCCAATGATGCCATACGCCCCGTGAGGAACCCCGATACGCGAAAGAACCTTTTATCTCGGGATAACGGTCCCATCAAACGAGGCGGACGCACGAATCTCAGCGCGGGAAGAACCTTGGACCATATCGTGGTGGGGCGCATTTCTCAAATGACGGATCCCTCCTTGGACTCCGCCCGCCATACCTTCGACATCCGCGCCCCCTTCGGCAGGGTGCTGTCCTCCAAAGAACTGCCCTTTGAGGTCGTTGAAGGGAAACTGGTGAAAAAGGGAACGACTCCCCCCGTGAACTGGATCTATCCCTTGGTCTTCTCGGATATGTCCATCGGCGCCCTCTCGACTCGCGCCTGGGAAGCCGTGGCCCTTGCGGTGGGCTATCTCAACGAAAAATGTCATCTCC
>CAMIWP010000097.1 GCA_946402475.1 uncultured Selenomonadaceae bacterium | reverse complement strand
GAGCATCAAGGCGATATGGCAGCGAATGTCACATACAAAAATGCCAATGGCAATCTGGGCAATCAGATGGTGTATGCTGACCAAGCTGCGGATATGGAACTTGACGAGAAGGCTCTGCCGTGAAGTTTCGATGCGGGGTCATAAGATCTGCCAAGGGAAAAGCCCTCACCGGTTCCATGACCGGTGAGGGCTTTTCGGGGCAGTTTGCAAACAGGGATTCACTTCTTGACCGCATCTCCCGCCTTTGCCGTCCCCAGGTGGGCCAGCTTCACGCGCAGGATGCGCCTGACGGATTCGTTGATGCGTTCCTCGCTGATCTGTTTCTGCTCCGCCGCTTCCAGCAGCTTCAGGTAGACATTGGTCCCCGTCTGGTACTCGTGGCAGCTGAGAATGATGTCTGTACCGGCCGCCACGGCCTTCATGGCAAGCTCTTCGGGGCTGTAGTAGTTGGACACGGCACCCATGGCGATGTCGTCGATGATGATGACGCCGTCATAGCCCAGCGCTTTGCGCAGAAGTTCCGTTTGGATAACCCGGGAGATGCTGGCGGGGCACTCCTCCAAGGCGGGATAGACCGCATGGGACACCATGATGAAATGGTTCGAGGGCTCCTCTTCCTCTACCACGGTGCGGAAGGGAAGGAGATCCTGCGCTCGAAGCTCTTCCACGGAGGCATTGATGACCGCTGTGTCCTTATGGGTATCCACCTCGCCCTTGCCAAGGCCCGGGAAATGCTTGAGGCAGTAGATGAGGTTTTCCTGTCGATAACCCTGGGCCGCGCTTCGGACGAATTCCGCGGCGACGGCGGGATCGCTGCTGAAAGAGCGTCCCCGTTCCATCCCAAGGTCAGCCACCGGCGCAAAGTTCAGGTTGAAGCCCATGTCCTTGAGGGCAACTGCGGTTTTCGCAGCCCATTCCCCGGCCAGTTCGGGATTCCCCGACGCGCCGATCTCCTCTTCGGCGGGAGGGGGAGGCAGCTTGTCCTTCATGCGCGCCACGAGTCCCCCTTCCTCATCCACGCCGATGAAGAGAGGGACTTTTTCTCCTGCTTTTTCCTGGAGGTGAGCGTTCAGCGCCTTCACCTGCTCCCGGCTCTTCATATTGCGGTCAAAGAGAATGATGCCGCCGATGTGGTACTGATGGAGCATGAAAAGGCTGTCCTCCGTCACATCGGTGCCGTGGATGCCGATCATGACCATCTGTCCGATTTTTTCCTTCAGGGTCATGGAAGCGAGGAGTGCCTCCACTTTTTGCTCCAACGTGGCATCCTCGGAAGGCTTCGAGGACGCGGGAGCCTTGACGCCGGCGCTGCAGGCCACGAAGAGCATGGAGAGGGCAAGCACGGCCATGAATAAAAAGGGCACGGGAAAACGTCGTTTCATGGAAAAGTCCTTTCTGCACAGATGGTTGTTCCGCTATTATGCCTTTGCAACGGTAACGCTGTCGATTTCCCTTCCATCGGGAAGGAAGCATTTCACGGTGATGCGCTCCCCCGTCACGTCCATCGTGATGTAGTTGTCTGTTTCCGGCTGTGGGGCAACGACCTCGTCCAACGCATGATCCACCCAGAGCCCCGGGTAGCGCACGTTCCCGGCAACTCCCGTGAGAATGTAGAGGGGTCCCCGCGTGTCACGGCGGAAATCGTAGATGCGGCCTCGGTCGCGATAGGTATGGAGATGGGCGGTGAACACGATGTCAATGCCCAGTTCGTCAAAGATCGGCATGAACACCTTCCCCAAATCGGAGATGCCCTCCTTCCGCTCCGGGCGGTTGTGGATGCGGTACTGCAGCACATCCTTGTGGATGAGGACGATGTTCCACTTCTTCGGGCTTTTTGCGGCATCCTTCCGCAGCCATTCCGCCTGCTCCTCCATGAGTCCCGGCTTGAAGGCTTCGGTTTCATCCCACTGGCTGTTGAGCACGATGAAATGAACGTCCCCGTAATCGAAGGAATAGTAATAGCGACGAAACTCCCCGCTCTTGTTCTCCGGCACGATGAAGTAGCTGAGATAAGCCTTAGGCAAGCGGACCTCCCACTTCTGGTCATAGGTCTCGTGATTCCCCATGACAGGGACGAAGGGCATCCGATCGATGATGCCCTCCACGGCGTTCAGCCAGGCCTGCCATTGGGTGTGATCCTCGCCGTTGTCCACGATGTCCCCCATGTTAATGAAGAAGGCGGCTCGTGGATTTCGTCGAGCCGCATCCTGTGCCACCCGTTCCCAGTCGCTGTAGTCGCTGGACTGAGAATCGGGGAAAATCAGGCATTGGAAGCCCCCTTCGCCGGGAGTCTCCAGCGTGTGCCAGTCACCGGCCTCTTCGCCGGAAGCCACCCGGTACTCGTAGGAGGTTCCGGGGGAAAGGCCGGTGAGCCGCGCGGCGTACTGGTGATTGACCAAGCCGTCGTCTTCAAAGGCGTCCTCCCGTGCGGAAACGGAACGCACCTCGTTTTGACCCTTGGCGCGGTATTCCAGCAGGGGAGCCGTCAAAGGGCTGTCCGCCTGCCACATGACGGTCCGGCTGGTGGAGGGGTCCGCCGTGATGATCTGCCGAAGGTATCGGGCGCGAACGTCACCGCCCAAACCCTTCGTCTCGTTGACGACCTTTCGATAGAGGGCGGTATTGGCAAGAACCGCTCCGCCCCCCAACAGGATGCCGCCCCCGACCAGCGCCTTGAGAAAATTGCGGCGGGTTATGGTTTTCTTCTGTGCCTTGTCTTGCTCCATGTTGCTTCTCCACAGAATGGACTTGCTTTCATCTTGTCATCGGGCATTCCACGTGCTCTTCGACTTCCCGGTGTACCGATATACTTCCTTCCAGCTGCGTCCCTGGGCCTCGTAGATGTCGATCTCGCCGCCCTGGTCGCCAGTGCGCCAGTCACCGCCTCGGGGATTGTTGACGCCCCGGGCTTCCACGGTCTTCCCTTCGCCGACGTAGATGGCCACATGACGCTCCGGGTCACAGAGGATATCGCCCCGCATGAGCCTGTCCTTGACATCCTCCCAAGAATACTTTGAAAATCCTCCTACCACCTGCAGATCCGTCCAGATGGTATCCGCATCCCCGGAGTACTGCTTCCCCTGATAGAGTCTCATGTATTCGGGATTTTTGTGCCAGGCTTCGATGATGGGAAAGCCTCCCTGCTGGAAGGCGTGGTAAACCAGGGAGGAACAATCGTAATCGACGCCTTCCCTGGAGCCCGTATAGGGGTGGCTTTCCGTTGCGTTCTCCGCCCCCTGGGAATACCCGTGGACAGGATCCGCCGCTATGGCAAGCGCCCATTTCACAGCCTTTTCCACCCGGCTGTCCGGGGCGGTGGTATCGCTGCCGGGGGCATCGGGGGCTTTCGCCGCCAACGCTTGATGGAGTCCCGTGCAGGCAACGGAAGCCGGAGCTGCGGAAGGAAGAAGGTTGAAGCCGACGGACAACAGGCCGGTCAGCAGAAGAGTCTTGACGGTGGTTTTTTTCATGGATAACTCCCTCTCTTTTTGATTCTCACTGTCTCCAGATGGGGCCGTTTTTCTCCTGTCCCACCGTAGTGGGCTCGCTGTGTCCCGACAGGAGAGTGGTTTCCTCCGGCAGGGTGAGGATCCTGTCGCGGATGCTGCGGAACAACACTCCCTCGTCCCCCCCGGGAAAATCCGTGCGCCCGAAGCTACCGGCGAAGATGGTGTCTCCCACAAAGGCAAGCCGGCGTTCCTCGTCGTAGTAGATGCAACCGTCCGTGGTATGCCCCGGGGTGTGGATGAGTTTCAGGCGAAGGCCGGGAGCCTCGGGAAACGCAAGCACCGCCCCGTCCTTCTCATAGGTGACGTCCTGCAATCGATAGCTCGTTCCAAAGCTGGAGGACAGATTCCAATCGGGCTTTTCCGCGTAATTTCTTCCCTCTTCCTGCATAATGACGGGAATACGGAGTTTCCGGCGCAGATCCTCCACTGCCCCGATATGGTCGAAGTGCCCATGAGTCACCAGCATGGCCTCCAGATGGAAATCCTGCTCCGCCATAACCTTCAGCAAACGGTCAGCTTCGGCTCCGGGATCGATGAGCACCCCGTGCCGCGTCTCCTCGTCGATGTAAAAGTAGGCATTGGTGGGAATCAGATCCTGAACCGTGACAGGATAGATGATCATGAGCATTCTCCTTCAACGAACGATCATAACGCCAAACGGAAGTTTTTCCTATGGCAAAACCGGAACAACAGCGTACTAATTTTGTCGATATTATACCACCAATGGCTCCCACATACAAGAAAAAGAGGCTTTTCTGCCCATCCTTCCGATTTGACAGAAAAACCTCCCGTTCTTAAAGAAACGCTGATGAAATCTTTTTCCGGGAACCAGTTCGATCGCTTTTCCCAAACGGGATTTCAGCTCCCGTTCTTTTTCCCTTCCGACAGGAATATTGACTTTTGAAAAAATAAACGGCATCGTGCCATCACTCCTTTATGACGAGCCAGAAGATGTCTCCTATCCTTTACGGGTGGATGTGGCCATGCAAAAAAAATTCTCCTTGACCTGACGATTGTCAAACTTTTGAATCATTTGACGGTTTTTGAGTACGTCACGGAACTCCGTTGGAGATTTTCACTCCATTCGTTGCAGCAGAATCGTTCTGCCAGCCACAGAGCAAGGCAAGCAACTTGTCAGCCAGTTCTTGCTCCTTCTGTTGGTAGGTATGGCCGGTGCGTTCCAGAAAAATAAGCTTGTTTTCGTCAGCCGTGGGCATATGGTCATTGATGTTTTTCAGGAATCCGGAGGGATTTCCGTAGGTAAAGTTATCATAAGTGCCGATGACCAGAGCCCCCGTATGAGTGATGCGTTCCACCTGGGAAAAATCCCTGTTTTTTTCCACGTGAACATTGTCGAGCATATTGTCGAACACCCATTGATAAGCCGTTTGGGCAGTGCATGAAATCCAGCCAAGGAGGGGAAAGGGGAGCATCTTGTTCCCATCCCCTTGCTCTACTTGTTGCCGAATGATGTCCTTTTCCCGTTCTGTCACATCGCTCGTAAGATAGCCGATATTGGCGGGACTGAGGAAAACAAAATGTTCCACGCGCGGAGTATGATGGCGTGAAAGGTAGTAAATGACCTTATTGGCGCCAAGGGAATGTCCCGCTAGAACATATGCTTATAACCCGCTTTTTCGGCGTATTCCAAGTAAGCCTCAATATCCTCATCGGTGTGTCGGAAGTCCTCGTTCCACGAGCCGATGAGTTCCTTTGCTCCCGTATGAGCGTTATAGGTTTCGATTTGCCCAAAGGCATCATTGGTCTGGGCGTAAAGGAAGTCCATACCCCCTGCATTCAGGGTCTCGCCTATGTTGTAATAAAACGGATTGGAATAAAAATTTCCATGGATCCCCGTGATAGCAATGAGTACGGTATCGGCATCCACCGCGGAAAACAACACGCCGTCCAGCACCGTTCCACGCTTTGTCGGGACATCCAGCTTTCTTACCTCTTTTTTCATGCTTCCGCCTCACTTTCTGAAAATGCAACGGTGCCCGGGAGAAGAATAACAAGC
>CAMIWP010000096.1 GCA_946402475.1 uncultured Selenomonadaceae bacterium | reverse complement strand
CTGGTGACGGCGGGGATCAAGGTCTTTGGCCGTATGGCGGACGTGGAGATGACCGGAGCGGTTCTTGAGGATGACGGCGCCCTTTACTTCCGCATGGCGCGGATCAATGTGAAGAATGCCTTCCCCGGAAAGCTCAGTCTGGACAATTTCTTCGGGGACATCCAGATCCTGAAACCGGACAAGCTTCCCTTGGGAGCGCGGTTCGAAGGGGTGGAGATGCAAGAGGGGAAAGTGGTCATAACCGCTGGGAGACAGGTGGCTGATCTATGAGAGCTTTTCAATACAATCGTTGGCTTCTCGTCTGTATCTTCATCGGCCTTGTGGCATCTCTGACGATTTCCTGGCAACGCCATGTGGTGGAGGAAGGGAATCGCCAGGTGGATCTCGCCATCGACTACGAAGGGCTTCTGGAACTGGCGGACCGTGAGGGCGTTCCCGCAGAGGATGTGCTGGCCAAGGCCAAGGAAGCGGGCTTTACCTCCCTGGCCGTTTATGAGACGACCTTCAAGAAGTTCAACGAGAACGGCAAGGCCACCGCCGTGTCCGGCAGCACCATCCTGGCCAATTACAGGAGCGGGGCATTGACGGATCCCGCTTGGAGGGAATTCGTGGCTGCGGGAAAGGTCAAGGGGAACGAGGTCTACGTGACGGGACAGGACCCTAAGGTGTTCCGGGAGGTCAAGGAGGATCTCATTCGTCGTCTGGGGGAGAGCCGGGTCACATCCTGGCAACTGGCCGGGAACGAGGTACTGGCCGTCAAGGCCCATTATGAGAGCTTCCTCAAGATGAACCTGGGATTGCCTCGGGATGAGATGGAAGCGGTGAATGCGGCGGGATTTTACGTCATCGCCCGTCCCAGCAATTATGAGGGCTGTACTGCGGAAGATGTCCGCTCGGTGTTCCGGCGTTTGGAGGGCATCCGGGTGTCGGAGGTGGTGTTCTCCGGCAATCAGTCCCTGGGAGCGCTGAATTCCCTTCAAACCACTATTGACGAGCTGAAGTCCAGAAACATGACGCTGGGCGTGATCGAGGCGGTGTCCCAGCTTCAATTTTACAATCAGGCCGGCATGGGAGAGATTGCCAAGGGCATCGGATACGATCACGTGGCCCGTCTTTACGCCATCCCGAAGGATGAGATGGGAAAGCTCAAGATCGATACCGCGGTGGAACGTTGGGCCAATACGGACCAAGAGCGGAATATCCGCATCGACCTGCTTCGCATTTATGAAAGCCCTTCTCCCAACATGACCCTTCTGGACACGAATATGAAATACTTCCGGGATACGGCGAACATCCTGCGGGAGAAGGGATATAGCCTGGGACCTGCGGGGACCTTCCAAAGCTACTACCCCGATAAATTCCTGCGGGCACTGGTGATGCTGGGGGTGGCCGCGGCGGGAGTGCTCTACCTCTCCCTGATCTTCCCGAAGCTCAATGCCAGCCCGAGGCATCAGTATCTTTTGCTGGCCTTTTTTGCCGCATTGGCCATGGTTCCCGTGCTCATGGGAAGCGGCAGCAAGATCCGCCTGCTGGCGGCCTTTGCCGCCGCGAACCTCTTTCCGGCCTTGGCCATCACATGGCAGCTGGACCGGCTGCGTTCCTTTCGGGACGAGGTGAAGCTGTCCCTGCCGAGGCTTGTGGTGACGGCGGCTTTGGCTCTCTTTGTGACGGGGGCCATGTCTTATGCGGGGGCGGCCTATCTTTCCGGGGCTCTTTCCGATACGGAGTATTTTTTGGAGTTCAATATTTACCGGGGCATCAAGCTGACCTTTGTCATGCCCCTCGTCCTTGTGGCATTGGCTTTCCTGCAACGCTTTGACATCTTTGATGGGAAGTTCGACGATGCCCCGGGCATGCTGCATCAGATCAGGGAGATCTTCGACACGCCGGTGAAGGTCAAGACCCTCATGGGAATCGGCGTTGTGCTCTTGGCGGGCATTGTCTTCATCGCTCGCAGCGGCCACACCTTGGGCATGCCGGTATCCGGCGCGGAACTCAGGTTCCGGGCCTTCCTGGAGCAGATGTTTTACGCGCGGCCCCGCTCCAAGGAGCTCATGATCGGTCATCCGGCCTTCATGCTTGCGGCCATGGCTTGGCAACGCAAGTGGCCCACCATGGTTTTTTTCCTCCTGGTGGTGGTGGCCGCCATCGGGCAGGGCTCCATGGTGGAAACCTTCGCTCACATGCGCACACCGGTCTATATGTCCTTTCTGCGGGGCATCGGCGGCATTCTCTTGGGCGCAGGTGTGGGCGCCGTTGCCATGGCGCTGGTTCAGGTCTGGCAGACGCTGATATCCAGGGCGAGACAAAAAGGAGCAGAAATCTGATTCATGGGAAATATCGTGATTTCCGGGTATTACGGCTCGCGAAACGGCGGCGACGAGGCAATGCTTGCCGCCATGATCGAGGTGTTATCCGATCTTGACCCAAAACTGAATATCACGGTCATCTCGGCAAACCCGGAAGACACGAGGCGGCGCCACGGCGTGGAGGCCATCTCGTGGCTGGGCCTGCCGGGGATTCTCTGCGCCCTGAAGCGGGCGGATCTCCTCATCAGCGGCGGCGGCAGTCTGTTGCAAAACGTCACCAGCGGGCGAAGTCTCTACTATTACCTTGGGATCATTTTCTGCGCCCATTTGATGGGTACCCCGGTAATGCTCTACGCCCAAGGGATCGGCCCCATTTATGGGCAATTCGCCCGCCGATGGATGAGATGGCTGGGCAATCGGGTGCGGGTCATCACCGTGCGGGATCACGGTTCTCTGGAAGAATTGGAGAGCCTGCACATCCGACGCCCTCATATCGAGTGCACGGCGGATCCCGTCCTTGCCATCAATCCCGTGGACCGCGAGATCGGAAGGAAGATCCTGGGCCGCTACCACGCTGACGGCGTCAAGCCCCTTGTGGGAATTTCCGTTCGGGAGTGGAAGGGTTGGACCCGGTATAAGGAGGTGCTGGCCGGAGCGGCGGACGCCATTGTGCGGGAATTCGGTGCGCGGGTGGTCTTTCTCCCCATGCAGTATCCCGAGGACGTGGCGGCAGCGGAGTCCATTGTCGCCATGGCCAGAGAGGAATGTACGGTTCTTGGGGATGAGTACGCCACCGGGGAACTCCTGTCCCTTGTGGGCTGCATGGATCTCATGATCAGTATTCGATTGCACGCCCTCATTTTCTCCGGCGTCATGGGGGTCCCCATGATCGGCCTTTCCTATGACCCGAAGATCGAGCGCTTCATGGATTCCATTGGCGACACCATAGCGGGCAGCCTGGAGAACATTACGGTGGAGGAACTCATGGCGGAGGTTCGCCGGAAATGGCATGACAAAGCGGCATTCCGCGAGCAGAATGCCGCCCTTTTGGCGAAGCTTCGAAGGTTGGCTCTGCGAAATGCGGAGCTGGCCTTGGAAAATATGAAATAGGGTTCACTGCAGGTATTGGGGGAATTGCATCCGGAAATCCCGGCACAGCGCTTGGATCTCCGGATTTTTTTCGTCGAATTCCAGAGCCCTTCGGAGCCAGTGACCGCAGGCTTTTGCGTTGCCCTTGATCCGATGGATCTCTCCCAGTCGCTTGCAGACGATGGCGGCGACGGGGTCCGTAAAGTAGGAACCCTGTCGATAGTTGACCTTTCCACGGTCATAGATGGCTATGGACTTTTCCAGTGAACGCCTGGCCTCCTCCAGCTGTCCCATCCCGCATAGGATCATGCCCTGTTCGCCGTAGAACTCCGGCAGGTCGGGAAGGGTTTGGATCGCTGCTCTGGTCAGGGCGAGCATGTCCTCCAGCGGCATGTTCAGCTGTCGCATGGATTCTATGGCGGTGTGGTACAGGGAGCCTTGGGCGGAGATGACGAGAAGATCGGAGTCCAGGGCTTCCATTGCGTGGAGCAGGGCCCCTCGATAGTCGCGCAGACTGAAATAGCAATCGGACAGGTACATGTCGTGGGAGGGCGTCTTTCCTTCTTCGGCGATCTCCGCCTTCAGCAGCGCGAGGTTCCTTTGGATCTTGCGCTCATTTACTCCGGAGGAGTAGCCCGTGTGAATGAGGGACAATTCCTCCCCTGCGTAGAGGAGATTGGGGGTGTCACCGTTTTTCTGCAGCATTTCGTGGATGCGCCCCCGATAGCGAAGTTCCGGGTCGTTCCGCAGGATGCGCAGGACAACATCGTAGGGGAGATGATTCTCTCCATAGTCGGTATCGATGTTGCGCCGTACGAGCATCACGGCATCGGCGTCCGGTTGCCCTTCCAGCAGATCCAGCAGCGTGGGTCGGAGCTGTTTGGGATACCGGAAGTACTCATCTGCGTCCAGGAAGATGATCCAAGGGCTTGACACTTTGGAGAGGGCAAAATTCCTGGCCTTTGCGAAATGATCCTGCCAAGGAAAGGAAAAGAGTTTGGCCCGATAGGATCTTGCGATGTCCATGGTTCCGTCTTCCGAGCCGGTATCCACCACCACCAATTCATCGACGGCGTTTATGAGGCTGTGAATGGACCGGTCCAATTCTTTGGCCTCATTTCTGACAATGTAGCAGGCGGCAAGTTTCATCGTCGGCACCTCTTTTTTGCTTCGAATTTCTTGTGATGGAGTGATTCGCCGAGATCGGCGGAAAATCCTCTTTGCCTATTCCCATGGAGATGTGATATACTGAAAGGCAGTGTTGCTTTATGATTCAACGGGAGGTTTTCATCCTATGATCCACATGAGGGATGTTTCCAAAATCTATGACGACAACGGGGCCATGGCGCTGGATCATGTGAGCGTGGACATCGGCAAGGGAGAGTTCGTATTCATTGTAGGAGCCAGCGGCGCGGGAAAATCCACCTTTATCCGCATGCTGTTTCGGGAGGTTCTGCCCTCCTCCGGGGTCTTGGAGGTGAATGGCAGGGATGTGCTGAAGATGTCGGAACGGGAGGTTCCCTATCTCAGGCGCGGCCTCGGGGTGATCTTTCAGGACTATCGGCTTCTTCCCGACAAGACGGTTTACGAGAATGTGGCCTTTGCCATGCAGGTCATCGAGGCGCCCAGGCGGCTCATTCAGCGCAGCGTGAATTCCGTGTTGGACGTGGTGGGCCTGCGGGAGAAGTACAAGGCATTTCCCTCTCAACTCTCCGGCGGGGAGCAGCAGCGGGTGGCCATTGCCCGGGCCATCGTGAACAATCCCGACATTGTCATCGCGGATGAGCCCACGGGGAATCTGGACCCGGAGACCTCTTGGGACATTATGGACATCTTCATGCGCATCAATAAGTCCGGCACGACCATCGTCATGGCAACTCACGACAAGCACATCGTGGATGTCATGCGCCGGCGGGTCATTGCCATCGAGGATGGGCACATCGTCAGGGATGAGGCGAGGGGAGTGTACGGATATGAAGATTAGGACCGGCGAATATTACATCCGCGAGGTCCTGATCTCCTTGCGGCGCAACAACTGGATGTCCGTCGCCTCCATCGGCACGGTGGCGGTGTCCCTCTTCGTCCTGGGGGTATTCCTGATCCTCGTGCTGAATCTCAACCGCTTGGCCT
>CAMIWP010000095.1 GCA_946402475.1 uncultured Selenomonadaceae bacterium | reverse complement strand
CGGGATCTCCCCCCTGAATCATGAAGCCGTCGATGACTCGATGGAAAATCAGGCCATTGTAAAAGCCCTTCTCCACCAACTCCGCAAAATTCCTCGTGGTGACGGGAGCCTTGTCCTCAAATAGTTCAATCTCAAAGGTTCCCATGTTCGTCTCAAACACTGCAATGCGATTTTCCATACGTCTCTCTCCCTTGTCTGTCTTGTTGTCGGCCGCCAGGCATCCACCCGTTAAAAAGACGGTGATAAGCATGGCGCTGAGCAGCAGTACGATCTTTTTCACTTTTCGAATCCTCCTTCTGTGAGAACGCGTTTCTCCCCCGGGATCTTCGGCGTCCAACAGGATATGTTTCTGCCTTCGGGGAAGAATCCCGGCTCCGGGCGCCACTCGGGAAAGCCCACGTTGTGCATGGTAACCAACGCCTTGACCTCCGTCCGAGCGCAGAATTCCTTCGCCCCCATGTCCCATGCTTCTCCCATCCTGCCGTCCACGGGAAAGAAGGCCACATCGGCCTCCAGCCCTTCCAACTTCTTCATCTGCTTCTGGAAGGCATTGCGGGCCAACAGTTGATTTTCCTCCGTCTCCCCGGTCCAGTGCCACCAGTTGAAGTCTCCCGCATGAAAGATTCCCGCAGCATCTGTCTCCACCAGAAAACAGGTGCCGATGTCCGTGGAATCAAAGGACCTGACCCGGAGGTTTCCATCCTCCCAGTCCGCGTAGGTCTTCATGTACACCGTCTTCTCCCGTGGAAAGGCGAGACTCTTCCCCGTATTCCGCACGTCATCGCTAAGGACGTACTTCGTTGCTTGTTCCTTGTAATCTAGGATATGGGAACTGAAATGGTCTGGATGGGAGTGGGAAACAAAGAAATAAAGTCCATCAAAGCCTCCCTTTGCCACGGCCTTTCCAACGCTGTCGACAGGATCCTCGAAGTCATCAAAAACCAACAGAAGCCTTTCGCAATTCACGAGGAACCCGCTGTTGAGCAAATATGTGATTTCCATCTGCTGTCTCACCTCAAGTTTCTAAGGAACCGCTGATTAAATGAAGTCGTCCAGATTGGCGTAGATTGCGTGTCCCTCCCAAGGAGACAAACCGCAGTCATAGTGGTGCTATGTCGAGGATTTGTCGACACAGGGAGGACGCGCAGGATGCGTCAAGGTGGGCGGCTGAATTAATCAGTGGTTCCCTAACCTGTTTCACGATTCCAGACCTCTTATCTTGACGGGAGCTCTCTTTGGCATGGCGCTGGTGTCGATCTCCTTCTCTCCCGCAAGAATTACCGCTAAATCATTGGAAACCTCCTCGTCCTCCGCCATGGCATCTGCTTCCTCCTCCGTGAGAGGAAGGCTGGTCATGCGAAAAGCGTCGAGCCGTGTTTCCTCGGAATCCATGGCCAGCATCAGCCGCCGATAGGATTTGGGGGGATACTCATATACATGATAAATTACGCCATCCAACCGTCTACGCTCTCCCTTGCCGTAGGTGGCCTTGATTTTGTAAGGAGTCGCCCCCCGTCGAATTCCGCCCCGTCCCCGGTAATTCTCCCCTCGAATGCGAACGTCCACCACTTTCCCGGTGCGAAGAGAAACCCCCACCTCCAAATCCTTTCCGAAAATATGATAGCGGACAGCGATGCCATAGACGCTGACCTCCTTGTCAAAAAGGGGTGTCCCCTGTGCCGCCAGCATCGTTTCCTCACTGTCTCCCAAGGAAAATCCCCCGCAGGAAAAATCCCCTTCCTCCACGTGCCCCACGGATTTCGCTGCCAGCGCGGAAACGGGAACCGCCAGGAACAACATCAGAAGGCACACAGCAAAAGGGGAACATCTCCATCCTTTCATTCGTCCAACTCCCGCCCTTCAAAACGCAAAATTTCCCTCCGCGAACACCGGAAGTCTCTTTCCGTCCCCCGTGGTTCCAACGATGGACAGATGCCTTGAACCCACCATGAAATCTTCGTGAAGCAGGGAGTCATTGACTCCGTGTTGCAGGAGTTCCACAGACTGCATCTTCTCCCCGCCTCGGATGCAAGTGGGATACGCCTTTCCCAGGGCAAAATGACAGGAGGCATTTTCGTCATAAAGACTGTTGTAGAAAAGCAGGCCGCTTTTTGATATGGGAGAGTCAAAAGGAACCAGAGCCACCTCTCCCAGATAACAGGAACCTTCATCCGTTCCGAGAAGCTCCCGGAGGGTTTCCTCTCCCTCCTTTGCCTTGCAGTCCACCACCTTGCCGTCTTGAAACACCAACAGGAAGTCCTCGATGAGATTCCCGTTGAAGCTCAATGGCTTCGTGGCCACCACCGTGCCATTCACGCCGTTTCGCCTGGGAATGGTATAGATTTCCTCCGTAGGCAGATTGGCCACAAAGGGGATCCCCCGGTCGGAATAGTCCACGCCCCCGGCCCAGATATGTCCCTCGGGCAGCTCCACCACCAGATCCGTTCCCAAGTCATTCTTATAGTGAAGGAAATGGAAGGCATGACCGTTCATGAAGTCCGCTGCCTTCTTCAAAAAAGCCGTATGCTCCTGCCATTCCCGGACAGGATCGCCTCCCTCCCGGATCCGCACGGCAGCAAAGATCTCCTGCCATAGGCGCTTTACCCCTTCCTCCCCGGAAAGAGCGGGAAATACCTTCCCCGCCCAACCCGGCGTTGGGACTGAAACCACGCACCAGGTATTTCGATTGCTCATGAGACGGGCGCGATACTCCAAGAGGGCCGCCCCTGCCGCCTGATTCGCCAGGGTAAGCCTGTCGGCCTCGACGCCCTTGAAGATCTCCGGATTGCCAGCCGCAATGGTGACAAAAGCCGCTCCTTGCTCTGCGTAGTCCTGATAAAAGAGGCGGCGCCATTCCGGGAACTCCGTGAAAACTTCCTTTTTCGCCAAATCGTAGCGAAGGCGGGAAAATTCTTCATCGCTCCAAGAGATGACCACATCATGGGCTCCCGCCGCATAAGCTTCCCGAGCCATTTGCCGGGCGAAATCCGCGCACGCGACAGGGGAATTGATGACCAGTATCTGCTCTTCCTGAAGATTGACTCCCGTACGCACCACCAACCGGGCATAGGCATCCTGCAACCCTGGAACCATCTCATACCTCCTTCGTATCAAAAATCAGAGTCACGGGACCGTCGTTCACGGAGGATACCTGCATATCTGCCCCGAACTCTCCGTGCTCCACATGAAATCCCTTTCCCCTGCACGTCTCCATGAACTTTTCATAAAGGGGCACGGCCTTCTCCGGCCTTGCCGCATGAGAAAAACCGGGCCTTCGGCTCTTCAGGTCCGCATACAAGGTAAACTGGGAAATGACAAGAAGCTCCCCCTTCACCTGGGCAAGGCTCAGATTCATCTTCCCCGCCTCGTCCTCAAAGACCCGCAGATGACAGATTTTCTCCGCCAGATGAAGCGCTTCCTGCTCCCCATCCTCCGGCCCGATGCCCAAGAGAACCAGATACCCCTTGCCGATCTTTCCCTTCACGGCTCCCTCGATGGAGACCGACGCCTCCCTGACCCGCGTCACAACCGCGCGCATGCCATCATCCCCTCATGTACGGTTCCAGAAACTCCGCCACCCTCTTATAATACTCATCGTGATCCGTTTGACTGGCCGCCCCGTGTATGGAATTCGGCGCAATGTAAATCGCCTTTTCCCTGGAGCGGCATGCCTCATAGAGCAGATCCGCCATGTAGGGAGGCACCAAGGTATCCTTCTCTCCGTGAATGAACAGCATGGGAAGCCTCACCCGATCCATGACCTTGATGGGCGCGGCATACCGCAGGGAAAAGCCCGCAAGATTCTCGCAACGCCATTCCAAGAGGTTCATGGCGGGAAATCCCGGCAACCCGAAGGAATCCTCCAGTCGCAACGCCAGCAAATGATATGCGCTGGTAAAGCCGCTGTCCTCGATGCAAGCCACCACATTCCCGGAAAGCTTCGCATCCGCAGAAGCCAGCATCACCGCAGAAGCTCCCATGGAGACCCCGTGAAGCACGATGCGGGAATCCGGGTATCGCTTGGCAATCTCGGCCGCCCACTGCTCCACGTCCATACATTCTTTGTAACCCATGGTCAGAAACTGCCCCTCACTCTCCCCTGACGCCCTGAGATCCGGCGTGAGCACATGGTATCCCATGGATAGATAGGTAGAGGCAATGTACCAGGAGTTCTGCTGCGTACAACCATAGCCATGGATCACCATGGCCCAGCGTGGGCTCTCCTCGTCCTCTGGAAAGAAATGCGTCGCCCTCAACAAGAGTCCGTCCCTTGATCTTATCTTCCATCCTTCCTCCGCCTCATCAGGCTTCGAGAACTGACGGCTCTCCGGCGGCATGAGTAAGGCAAAGGCCCTGGGCGGCGCTTTCGGATTATCTGCTTCTCCACCGCGCTCCAACCCGAACCGCACGATATAATTCCCAAAAAAATATCCCGCCGTGACGCACCAGAAGGCCGTTACAAGAACAGCCGTCACCAAGCAGGACAGGATCACTTTCTTCATAACAAAATCACCTGATTGCAAAAGTGACTTTATTATAACGCAATTGTTCAGGATTTCGCAAGGCGAAATCCTGAACAATCAGCGTTTCGACGAGCTTGCCCCGTCATAACACAAACGGTCATTCTGCCCGGAAAGCAAAGCTTCCGTTTTCCATGCCGATGCGCACAGTATCCCCTTCCTTAATATCCCCGCGGATGATCTCTTTGGAAAGAGCGGTTTCCACCGTATGAGAGAGCAATCGGCGCAACGGCCTTGCACCGAAGTTCGGCTCGAAGCCCCGTTCTGCCAGTGTCTCCAAAACCACATCATCCCAGACAAGAGAGATCCGTATCTGTTTCTGGAGCCTTTCGTTGAGATTCTGAAGCAGGATGGCAGCGATGTTCTTCACCTGTTCCTTCTCCAAAGCCTTGAACACGATGATATCGTCCACGCGGTTCAGGAACTCCGGGCGGAAGTAGTCCTTGAGAATGTCCTTCACCGCCCCTTGGGCTTCCTCGTAAGTCTTGTTGAGGATCTCATGGGAACCGAGGTTGCTGGTCATGATGATGACGGTGTTCTTGAAGTTCACCACACGGCCCTTGCCGTCGGTGAGCCGCCCGTCGTCGAGGATCTGCAGCAGCACATTGAACACATCCCGATGGGCCTTCTCGATCTCATCCAGCAAAATGACACTGTATGGGCGGCGGCGCACGGCCTCCGTGAGCTGCCCCCCCTCATCGTAGCCCACATATCCGGGAGGGGCGCCGATGAGACGCGCCACGGAATGTTTCTCCATGTACTCGCTCATGTCGATGCGGATCATGCTGCGCTCATCGTCAAAAAGGGCTTCCGCCAGGGTTTTCGCCAGCTCCGTCTTGCCAACCCCCGTGGGCCCGAGGAAGATGAAGGAACCGATGGGGCGGTTGGGATCTTTGATGCCGGCGCGGGCGCGAAGGATGGCCTCACTGACCGCCGTGACCGCTTCTTCCTGGCCCACCACACGCTGATGGAGAACATCTTCCAAATGGATGAGCTTTTCCCTCTCTCCCG
>CAMIWP010000094.1 GCA_946402475.1 uncultured Selenomonadaceae bacterium | reverse complement strand
ATAGCCGATGCGCAAACGTTTCTCCGGCAAGCGCTTGACCTCCTGATGCCCATAAGGAGTAATCCCCTGCAACAGAGAGGCGTAATGCTCCGCAAGTCGCCGGAATGCCTCCGGCGCATTGGGACGATAGTTCAGCATGAAGAGGTACTTGCTGTAGAGCTCTGCCTTCTCCTCCCCGTCCTCCGCCAGAGAACTGGCCATCTTGAGCGCCTTCGCCGCTTCCTCGGGATCCGCCGCCAGGTAGAGAGCATCTGCCAGCCATCCCTGTGCCTTGGCCAGGATGCGCCGATAGAGTTTCTCCTCCGCGTCCTGATTCGCGCGGAGCAACCTCTCATCCTCCGGGATGCCCTTTCCCATATGAAGGCGGAAATTGAGCTCCCTGCGCAGCTTTTCGATATTCCCCATTCTTTGACCGGCGCTCTCGATCACGGATCGGAGCAAGGGGATCTCTTCGTCCAGCCGAAAAGCCTGTCCGGCCACCCCGGCCAACACCAACCGTCCCCGAAGATTATTTTCGTCCAATTCCAAGGCGTCATGGGCCAGCATATCCGCTTCTTCAAGGCTTCCGCTGTAAAGGGCCGCCTCTGCCATCACCGCAGGACCATCCGCCAACGTCCCGTCCATATCGAAAAGCTCCCTGGCGCAGGCCCGCATCCCCCGGGGATCCCCCTGGGCGGCAAACTTGTCCGCCAACAAAAGCCAGTTCAATCGCTCATCCATACCCTATCGTACCCCTCGGGGAGATCGCCGCAACCCATCCCCCTCAATCTTCCTTCGCTCGCCCACAGGAATCCATCAGCCCGAGCAACATGTCCCGTTCCTCTTCCCTGCTGCTCTCCTCCAGAGCCGCCCGCAGGATAGCCCGCAAAATATCCTCCCGCCCCGGCGAATGGGCGATGAGAGTCTCGTAGAATCGCCGATGGTGGAACACTGCCTGCTTGGCAAAAGCCGCCACATAATCCGGGAACATGAGGACCTGGTCATAGAGACGCCAGAGGGCCTCGCACTGCTCCTCCGCCCGGATCCCGTACTCAATGCGATGCAGGATGCGGGAAAGCTCCTTCCTGTCCTTCGCCTCGTACATGGATTTCAGAAGGGCCATCTCCGGCATGGAGCGGGCCGCTCGCACCAGCCAGAATTCCACTTCAAGATCTCCCTGGGTGTTGTCGAACCCGGCTTCCTCCAAGCGGCGGATGAGATCCTTATCCCCCTCTCTGCGTTGGGAGGCCACCTGAACCTCCTTGTAGAAACAGGCGTACATCAGCCGCTCGAATTCCTGTTTCGCGTAAAGCCGCGACACCACGTTGTAGTAATGTCCCTCCATGAGGTTCTCCAGCACCGACCAGTGGCGGATATTGCGGAAACTCGTGAGCCACGCCCCCGTCTCCTTGAGAAACATGCTGAACCCCGCCGCAATGTCCTGAGGATTCCCCACCTGCTCCAAGGTCAGATCCCCGATGATGTAGTCGAAGAAGCCCTTGGGAAAGGGAAGGGGCGTCTCGCGGTAGTCCAGAATAGCCCACTCCACCCGAAGCCCTTGGAATTCTGGCTCCTCCCGCGTTTCAGCCTCTGCCGACACGGCGTAGAGATCCGCTGCGGGAAACATCTCCCGGAGTCCCGGCAGATAACCGCAGTTCTCCACCACGAGGATCTTCAAAGGAAGTTCCCCCGGGGCAAGAAAGTTCAAAAGCTCCGGCTTGATCTTCTCCGCCACTTCCTACACCTCCGGATGAAGTTCATTCCCGTACTCCGCGATGAATACCTTTTGGTATTCCTTATACTCCCGGGCAAGGGGCTTCTCCTTGGGACAATGGATGCACCAGAAATCCTCCCTCTGGTTCGGCACCACCACGCGGTATCCCCTGCGCCGCATCTCCATGCAGGCAGATGTGTCATAGAGATGCCAGCCCGTAAAGAGATCCTCCCGCCATGGAATATCGTACTGGGTGGCGAGGAACAGCCCGTCCACGGCTTCAAGCTCCATGTAGGCCCCCTCCGGCTGGCGGCATTGGGAGTCCACCACGCTCTCCGGCTCACAGGCGTGGAGCACCCTGCCATAGGTGCGGAGCCCGTCCCACCAAACGCCGCTTCGGGGAAGGGAGCGGCAACCGATCACCCCCACGAGGCCGATGGTTTCGTCGGAAAAAAGCTCCAGCAGATCTCCCACGAGATTCTTGTTCACCACCAGGGTATCCTGATGCAGATACACCTTATACTTCGCCGCAGAACACCGCATCCCTCGGTTGTACCCTTCGCACATGGAAGAAGCCCCCCGCACGGGCAGGAACTCCGCCTCCATTCTCTCGGGAAGATGCAGGTTCCTCAGGTAAAGAAGGCACTCGCTGTACCAATCCTCATCGTTGACACAGGTAATAAAGCAGATCTTCCTCTCGTCCGCCCCCATAGAAGTCCTCATTTTGCGCCCTCGTCTCTCTCCGCCAAATAATCTGCCATGGCATTGTATGCCTCCACGATCTGCTCCGGCGAAACCCGGCAAATGCAGTGAGGCATCGTGGTGCAACACCCTCCCAGAACGGCAGTCTCATTGCAGGGGGGAAGGGCGTGGGCGGGGCGCAAGACTATGGCGGGAGTCTGCCAGGGAAAGAACCTCTCATAAGCGCTGTAAAAAGATTTTTCCTCCTGTTTGTCGGCCGCCTCGGCCATGACCTCGATGACAGGAACCCGAAAGGCCGCCGCCATGTGGAGGATCCCCGTATCATTGCCGATATAGAGGGCCGCCTGAGAAAGAACGGCCCCCATCACCCTCAGGTATGTCTGCCCCACCAGGTTCAGCACCGCTCCCCGGGGCATACTGCGGGTAAAGAAATCTCCCTCCAGATCCGCGTCGCTTCCCCCCAACAGCACAAACCGCGTTCCCGCATCCGCCACCCGTCGAAGAGCCGTCACATACTGCTCGACCGGGTACTTCCCGCTGGGGTGGAGTGCGCCCAAGGACACCACGGCAAAGGGATGCTTCCCGGCAAAATTTACCAGAAGCCGTCGCGCCACCAGCCGATCCTCCTCGTCAAACCAAAGCTCCAGATGGTCGTCTTCCACATCCATGCCGAACTCCCGAAGCATGTAAAAGGCACGGGAAACCTCATGGATGACATCGGTCGGACAAGCCAGCACGCGGCTCAGGAGCAAGTGATAGTCCTGGCTCTGTCGTATCCCCTCGGGGTAGACACGTTCGCCGTATCCCACGCGCTCCCTCGCGCCGCTGAGATAGCTTAGAAACAATGGCCATGGCTGCTCCATCCCCCACTGGGGGCAAAAACAAACATCGTAATGCCGCTGCCAAAGGTGATTTTGACAGAATAGGAAAGCTGCCCGAAGAATATCCTGCAGGGCCATCTTGGAACCGAAGGCAAAGGCAAAGACCTCGTCCGCATAAGGACAGATCTCCATCAAAGGAAAGGCCAAGGAACTCACCACCAGCGTGATATGGGCCCGTGGCTTATTTCTGCGGAGTTCCCTCAAGAATCCCGTGGTCATCACACAACCGCCGATGCCGTCCATCCGAATCACCAGGATATTCTCTTGAGTTCTTCGATCTATGGTGCGGAACCCCAGCTTTCTGAATGCAGGCTCCATATATGCCACAAAGCCCGGAAGATCGAATGTGTGCGTCACTATGGTACGCTTGATATACGCCTCGCAGAACCGCTTCAGTCGCTTGGCATCATCCATTCCCAAATCCCACCCGTTCCTCTAATACTCGATCACGTCTCGCTGAATCCTTAACTTTATTATTATAACGCCATTGTTCCAGTTTTGCCAAGGGCAAAACATCCCGATCCAAGCGTTTCGACGGACTCGTTCCGTCATAACGCCATTGTTCCAGTTTTGCCAAGGGCAAAACATCCCAATCCAAGCGTTTCGACGGACTTGTTCCGTCATAACGCCATTGTTCGGATTTTCCGCTCCCTTGACTCTGGGGATTTCCTCTTGGCAAAATACCCTTGGCAAATCGATTGATTTCCGCTATAATAAAAAAAACAAGAAAAGTACAGATGATATTATGTTGGGTATTGAACGGCGTCAGAAAATCATGGAGAAGATTACCAGAGAGGGAAAGGTCTACGTTTCCGAGTTGAGCCAACTCTTTCAGGTGACGGAGGAAACCATCCGTCGGGATTTGGAAAAACTGGAGGACAAGGATCTTCTGCGCCGAAGCTACGGTGGAGCGGTGCTGAGCGAACATACCAGCGAGGATCTTTCCTTCCAGCGCCGGAGTTCCATCAATAGCGCATGCAAGGAGGCCATCGCCCAGAAGGCCATGGGGTTGATCAAGGATGGGGATACCATCATGGTGGACTCCAGCACCACATGCCTTGCCCTCCTGCATCAGCTCACCATTCGGAAGAGCCTGACCATCATAACCAATTCCATCCGCCTTGCTTACGACTTTGCGGCGTCTTCCTTCCGGATCATATCCACCGGCGGGAATCTCAGGTCGAACTCCTATGCTCTTACGGGATCTATCGCCATCACCACACTGAAGAAGTATTTCGTGGACGTTGCACTGTTCAGTTGCAAGAGCATCAGCCGGGAACGGGGCGTCATGGAGTCCAACGAGGAAGAGAGCATCGTCAAGCAGTGCATGATGGCCCAGGCAAGCAAGTCCATCCTGTTGGTGGATCATTCGAAATTCGACCGCACCGCCTTTACGAGAACCTGCTCCTTCGATGACATAACAACCCTTGTGACGGACACTCCCCCCGACGAGGAATGGAAGGAATACCTCATCGGCTGCCAGGTTGACCTCATCGCGTAAAAAAGCTCCCCGATGGCATGTGCCATGCATCGGGGAGCTTTTGCGTTTCCTTGCATTACTCCAGGAAGAATACTTGTTTCATCTTGGGCTGGGCGCCGGTTTCCGGGTCCATCTCCATGACCATGACATCTTTCATGTACTCATTCCACTTATCCACCACGGGGCTTTCCGCCTGATACTTCTCCGCGAAGGCCACGCCTTTCTCGCACTCGAAGTAGCCGAAGAGCTCGTTTCCCACGTTCCATATCGTGTAGTTGCTGATGCCGGCGCCCTTCAGGACTTCCTTCATCTCCGGCCAGATGTTGTCGTGGCGTTTCTTGTATTCCTCCAGCATGCCGTCCTTCACCACGGCCTTCCATGCAAAGCGTTCCATAGTATCCCATCCTTTCCGAATGACAGGAGGACAGAAGCCCGCAAGCTCCTGCCCTCCTTTTCCAATCATTTCTGCAATACTTGTTATGCCCTCTGGTTCGGATCCACCAGCCAGCCGTTTTCGTCGATCTCGTTGCCGTAGCGATCCCGAGTGATCTCGTCCAGGGTCTTGCCGCGGTCATCGCCGCCCCAGAAGGTTCCGGCGATCCAGCTGATGACGCAGAAGCCGATCATCAAAACGGCCGCCACCTGGAAGCCTAAGGCCTCCATGATGAGGGGAACCGCAAAGCCCCACACGGCGGCGGAGAAGCGGGTCACGAAGAAGGTGAAGCCCTGCGCCGTGGCGCGGTAACGCACGGGGAAGAGCTCGGAACTCCAAAGCTGATAGAACTGCTGCT
>CAMIWP010000093.1 GCA_946402475.1 uncultured Selenomonadaceae bacterium | reverse complement strand
TCTTCTCCATCAGTGGATCGGATTTTGTGGAGATGTTCGTGGGTGTCGGCGCGTCCCGTGTGCGGGATCTCTTCGATCAGGCCAAGAAGAATGCTCCCTGCATCGTATTCATTGACGAGATTGACGCCGTGGGACGCCAGCGCGGTGCCGGTGTAGGTGGCGGGCACGACGAGCGGGAGCAGACACTCAATCAGCTCTTGGTGGAAATGGACGGATTCGCGGCGAATGAGGGCATCATCATCGTTGCCGCCACCAACCGGCCGGACATCCTTGATCCCGCACTCCTGCGTCCCGGTCGATTTGATCGGCAGATCGTGGTAGATAAGCCCGATGTGCGGGGGCGCCTGGCCATCCTGAAGGTTCACACCAAGGGAAAGCCGGTGGCCGAGGATGCGGATTTGGATATTTTGGCTCGCCGTACTCCCGGTTTTACGGGGGCAGATCTGTCGAATCTCGTCAATGAGGCAGCTCTTTTGGCAGCCAGAAGGGACAAGAAACAGATTGCCATGGCGGAGTTGGAGGAATCCATTGAGCGGGTTATGGCCGGCCCGGAGAGAAAGTCTCATGTCATGAGCGACGATGAGAAGAAGCTCACCGCATACCACGAGGGAGGGCATACCTTGGTGGGCATGATGCTGAAGCATGCCGACCCGGTGCACAAGGTCACTATCATACCCCGCGGCAGGGCAGGGGGCTATACTCTCATGTTGCCGAAGGAGGATCGCTCCTATGCCACGCGCTCAGAACTCATGGATCGATTGAAGGTGGCCATGGGCGGCAGGGTGGCGGAGGAAGTGGTGCTTCAGGAGATCAGCACCGGAGCTTCCCAGGATATTCAGCAGGCATCCCGCATCGTTCGCAGCATGATCATGCAGTACGGCATGAGCGATGTCCTCGGCCCCATCGCCTACGGCGAGAGCCAGAATCATCAGGTATTCCTGGGCAGGGATTTCAATCATCAGCGCAACTACTCGGAGGAGGTTGCCTGTGAGATTGACAAGGAAGTCCGCCGCTACATGGAGGAGGCCTATGAGGAGTGCCGCAAGATCATCACGGAGAACCGGGATAAGTTGGAGCTTATCGCTCAGGCGCTCATGGAGCGGGAATCCCTGAGTGCGAAGGAATTGGAGGAACTTCTGAGTACGGGGAAGATTTCTGCTCCTGTCATAAAGGATGAGGACGAACCTCCGCCGCCGAAGGGCGAGGAAAAGAACCCGATACCGCCCCGGACGGAAGAAAAGCCCAGGGAAGGGGATCTTGCGCCGATTCCGCCCGCTGTTACAGAGCCCATACGGGCAGAAACCGATTCTGAGAATTTGCATGAAGCTGAGGGAAAGAGGATTCCGGCAGGGGACTCAGAGCCGAAGTTCAATGTGACACACTATGACAGGCAGTGAGTAATTTTTTCGGAAACCCGCATGAGGCAGTGCCTTGTGCGGGTTCCTTTGAATCTGTTGTGGGATGTGAGATCATGCACATGAAATCCAGGATATTGAGCCTTCTCAGAAATGCGGGGGAGAGAGCCGTCTCCGGCGAGGAGATGGCAAGCCGTCTAGGGGTTTCCAGGACAGCGGTCTGGAAGCACATCAAAGATCTCAGAACTGCGGGCTATGGTATTGCCAGCAGTCCCAGAAGAGGCTACCGTCTGACGAAGTTTCCGGATACCCTCTTGCCTGAAGAGATACGGGATGGCCTGCGTACGAAATGCATCGGAAAGGACATCCTGTACTTTGATGCCATTGATTCCACCAATGCGGAGGCGAAACGAAGGGCTGCGGAGGGAGCCCCGGAGGGGACTGTTCTGGTGGCAGAGGAACAGGGCAAAGGCCGGGGACGGCTGGAACGCCCTTTTTTTACCCCCCGGGAGAAAGGCATCTGGTTCTCTGTGATCCTGCGCCCGAAGTTCCTTCCTCAAGAGGCTCCGAAGTGCACGTTGATGGCAGCGGTCGCCGTGGCCATGGCCATGGAAAAGTTCGGTCTCCGGGCGGGTATCAAATGGCCTAACGACATCCTGCACGACGGGAAGAAACTGGTGGGTATCCTGACGGAGATGAGCGCGGAGATGGATTGCATCAATTACGTGGTCATCGGCACGGGCATCAATGTGAATTTCGCCCCGGAGGATTTCCCGGAGGAACTTCGGCAGGTGGCAACCTCCCTTTTCGTCATGAAAGGGGAGAAACTGCCCAGGGCCAAGCTCCTCCAAAAGGTGTTGGAAGCCATGGACGAGCTCTATCTCGCAGTGTCGGAGCAGGGATTTTCCTCCGTTATGGAGCTGTGGAGGCGCTACTCCGTTACCTTGGGGCAGGAGGTTCAAGTCATTGGCATGGGAGAGGGAGGCACCTTTTCCGGGCTTGCTGCGGACATTGATGAGGAAGGCGCCCTGTTGGTGGATACTTCAGAGGGCAGACGCAGGGTATTGGCGGGAGATGTTTCCATCCGCCCGAAGGATGGGGAGCATCAGGATGGGAGGAAATCGCGTGATCTTGGTTTTTGACATAGGAAACAGCAATATCGTCATGGGAACCTATGCAGGGAAGAAGCTCATGAAGCATTGGCGCATCTCCACGGATCGCCAGAAAACCGGGGACGAGTACGGCATGCTCATCAACGACCTTTTTCGCTATCAGGGCGTGAGTATGTCGGACGTGGAGGCCATCGTCATTTCCTCCGTGGTTCCGCCCTTGGTGGTTCCCATGGTGAAGATGTGCGAGCGATATTTTCACCTGAATCCCTTGGTGGTGGGACCGGGCATCCGGACGGGTATCCGGCTTCACTATGAGAATCCCAGGGCCATTGGTGCAGATCGCATTGTGAACGTGGTAGGGGCTTATGAGCAGTACGGAGGACCTCTCATCGTCATTGACATCGGGACGGCCACCACCTTTGACGTGGTCTCCGAGAATGGAGATTTTTTAGGAGGGGCCATCGCACCGGGACTTGGTCCTTCGGCAGACGCTCTGTTCCAATCCACGGCAAAGCTTCCTCGCATCGAGCTGGTGCCGCCGAAGCAGATTGTGTGCCATAACACCATCCAGGGCATGCAGGCGGGCATTGTGTACGGCTACGTGGGGCAGATCGATGCCATCGTGACCCGCATCAAGGAGGAACTGGGCAAGGAAATGAAGGTCATCGCCACGGGAGGCTTTGCCCGGATGATCTCTAAGGAATCCAAGACCATCGACAAGGTGGATCATTTCCTGACGCTCACAGGACTCCGCGCCCTCTATGAGCGCAATGTTTCGGAGAGGGAAAAATCAGAATGAGGATCGGTGGTCTGGATTTTGATGCGCCGGTTTTCTTGGCTCCCATGGCGGGGGTCACGGACATGGCCTGCCGCATTCTCGCCCATGAATTGGGCTGTCCCCTTTGTTACGGGGAGATGGTCAGCGTTCAGGGAATCCGCTATCGCAATGAGAGGACGCTCTCCATGCTTCGTACGGTACCGGGGGAGCGGCCCATCGCCATACAGCTCTTTGGATCCGAACCAGAGGTCGTGGCAGAGGGGGCCAAATACGTGGAGGACCTTGGGACAGCGGATATCATAGACTTCAATATGGGTTGCCCCGCGCCGAAGATCGTAGGCAACCGGGAAGGCTCGGCGCTGATGCGCGATCCCGACAGGGCCTTTGCTATCATGAAAGCCATCAGGAAGGCCGTCAGCCTTCCCGTGACAGTGAAGATGCGCAAGGGATGGGATGCGGATCATGTGAATGTGGTGGAGATGGCAAGGCTGGCGGAGGAAGCCGGAATGGATGCCGTTGCAGTTCACGGGCGGACCCGTGAGCAGTTCTACAGCGGCAAGGCGGATTGGGAGATCATCAGGAAGGTTAAAGAAGCGGTGGGCATTCCCGTCATCGCCAACGGCGATGTGCGCACTTTTGAAGATTTGGACGGGATCCGCAAAGAAACGGGTTGCGACGGCGTGATGATCGGTCGTGCAGCCCAAGGGAACCCATGGATCTTTCGTCGTTTCACGGAATACCTGAGGACGGGAAGGCGTCTGCCACCGCCATCCCGGAAGGTGCGGGCGGATATGATTATGCGCCATCTGGATCTCCTGCTGGCCTTCAAGGGCGATTATATTGGCCCTCGGGAGATGCGCAAGCATGCTGCTTGGTACACTCGGGGCCAAACGGGCGGTGGGGAGATCAGAAATCTCTTTTACCGGGCAGAGACCCGGGAAGATTTTCAAGCGATCTTGGATTGCTATCTGAATGAGGAGGATGAATATGTCGGAAGAGAAAAAAGATCCCAAGAAGGATTCTGTATGGAGCAAGTACACGGATGAAGACAAGAAGGCACTGGAGGAACTCAGCTCGGGCTATCGTGAGTTCCTGAACTGCAAAACGGAGCGGGAGTGTACCGCCGAAGCGGTTCGTCTTGCAAGAGAAGCCGGATATCGGGATCTCGAGGAGATCCTCGCCGCCGGGGAACCGCTTCATCCGGGAGACAAAGTCTATGCTGTGAACATGAAGAAGGCGGTGGTTCTTTTTAACATCGGCAGTGAGCCAATGGAAAAGGGCATGACGATTCTTGGTGCTCACATCGATACCTGCCGCCTTGATGTGAAGCAGAATCCTCTCTATGAGGAGGGGGGACTTGCCTATCTGGATACCCATTACTATGGGGGCATCAAGAAGTATCAGTGGGTGACCCTTCCCCTTGCCCTTCACGGCGTGGTGGCGAAAAAGGATGGCACGGTGCAGGAGATCGTCATCGGCGAGGAGGCGTCTGACCCGGTCTTCTGTGTGACGGATCTTCTCATCCATCTGTCCCAGGAACAACTCAAGAAGACCGGCGACAAGGTGGTCGAAGGAGAGAATCTTGACATTCTCGTGGGAAGCTATCCTTTGAAGAAGGAGGACAAGGAATCCGTGAAGGAGGGCGTCCTTCGGCTCATCAAGGAGAAGTACGGCATGGAGGAGGAGGACTTCCAATCGGCGGAACTGGCTCTGGTGCCTGCGGGAAAAGCTCGGGATCTGGGCTTTGATCGCAGCATGGTGCTGGGCTACGGACAGGATGACAGAGTTTGTGCCTATACATCCCTGGCGGCTATGTTGGAAACCGGGGAGATGAAGAAGACAGCTTGCTGTCTGCTGGTGGACAAGGAAGAGATCGGCAGTGTGGGAGCCACGGGAATGCAGTCCCGCTTCTTCGAGAATACGCTGGCAGAACTTATGAATGCCATGGGGGCATACAGCGAGCTGGCTCTTCGTCGTTGCCTGGCAAACTCCAAGATGCTTTCCTCGGATGTTTCTTCTGCCTTCGATGCTCTCTATGCTGCTTCCTTTGACAAAAAGAATGTGGCTTATCTGGGCCGGGGTATGGTTTTCAACAAGTTCACGGGATCCCGCGGAAAATCCGGTTCCAACGATGCCAATGCAGAGTACCTGGGGGAGATCCGGGCCATCCTGGACAAGCACAACGTCCATTACCAGTTGTCGGAGCTGGGCAAGGTGGATTTGGGAGGCGGCGGTACCATTGCCTACATCATGTCCCTCTACGGCATGCAAGTCATCGACAGCGGTGTGGCCGTCCTTTCCATGCACGC
>CAMIWP010000092.1 GCA_946402475.1 uncultured Selenomonadaceae bacterium | reverse complement strand
GGAGATAGGCCAACAGGATCATGGTGATGACGCGGAAAATCTGCTCCACAATCTGGGACACCGCCGTAGGCGTCATGCGCTGCCATCCCTGAAGATACCCTCTGGAGCTTGCCAGAAAAGTCACGAAGAACACCGTAGGAGCCAGTACCACCATGGACATATAGGCCCTTGGATCCCGAATAAAATGCCAGTCTATGAGCCAACGAGCGCCGAAATAAGTCAGCAGGGAAAAGATCACACCCGTGACCAGCATGAGCATCATGGAGATGCGAAAGACTCGCTTCGCCCCGTAGATATCCTTGACGGCTACCCGCTCCGCCGTAATGATGGATATGGCCACGGGTACGCCCGCCTGGGACACCGTCATGGCAAAAAAATAGATGGGAAATGCCATCTGGTAGAGCCCAATGCCTTCGCCTCCGAGGATGCGTGACACGAAGATCCAGTTCAGGGATCCGATGACCTTGACCACAAATCCGGCGATGGTGAGGATGAGCGTTCCCTTCAGAAAGGACTCTCCCTTGCTGGCTTTTTTATCTGAACCGTTTTGGCTGCTAATCGAAAACACCGTCCTAGCATTCTCCTTCGCAACTTTGAATTGCCAAAGGCAAAAACTTCCCCTTGGCGTTTTCCCCAAGGGGCTAGCTCCGCATCACAACGAAGCGGGGGATATCCGCTCCCGCCTGTCATTTGCTTGAGTACCCCCATCTGCAGTGGATGGGACACATCTTCCATTCGTTATAGTAACTCCGGTGGGAATCCTACACATCAACGAAAGCCATTATACCATTTCTTTCTCAAGTATTCCAGTAATTTTAAGCGAATCGATTTTAACGCAAATCCTCTAGCCATTCAGGATTAAGGAACCACTGATTAATTCAGCCGCCCACCTTGACGCATCCTGCGCGTCCTCCCTGTGTCGACAAATCCTCGACATAGCACCACTATGACTGCGGTTTGTCTCCTTGGGAGGGACACGCAATCTACGCCAATCTGGACGACTTCATTTAATCAGCGGTTCCTTAAATTTATCATAATCGAAGAGAACTGTACCGTTACGGAGGACAAACAGATCATGCATGCTCCCTGCGGCAAGAATGTCAACCATTTTATGTGGAGAAGTTGACGTTATCCTGCTTTTTTCGTATAATGAAGCGGGGGTGATGATTTGCTCGAGTTGGCGAGAAAGCTGTCCACGCTTCGCGGTGAGCGCTATGCGGGCGCGGTCATCGCAAAAGTCGAATGGCGCAGAGACGACGACCGCAAAGCGGCATCGGAATCGCTGAGGATTGTAAAGGATCGGCATGGGCTGGTGACCGCAGAGGCAAAAGACGGCACGGCTACGCTACTGGCAACCCTTCTGCTCCATGGAGCCATAAGAAATCCGTCCTTTGCCGATCCTCTTGAGAAGCAAAACAAACCAAGGGAATACTCGTCATCGGATATCTGGCATGCATTTTCCAAAGCTGAGATCATGGCCTTCGTCAAAGCAGCAGAAGATACAAACGAACTCCATCGGGGAGATCATCCCATCGTTCCCGGCCTGCTGATCCTGAAGCATTTGCTGGCAGAAGAATCCTTCTGCAACTGCACCCGGTTACGGCTGAAATTTCACCATGTTGCCTTTGCCGGAGAACCCCTGCGCCTCACGCAAAGCAAAGACAGCCTCCAGATTCTTTCCCATGAAAAGCTTCTGTGCGATGGCGCCATGAACTTGGAAAAAAACGAAACAAAGGATGTGTAAAAATGCAACTGGAACAAGACAAATTCCCCGTGGAGACCACAAGGGACTCCGTCCATGACATGACAAAAATGGCCATCTGCGTAGCTTTTTGCTGCGTAACGGCCTATATCTCCTTTCCGCTGCCTTTTACGCCGGGAATGGTCACGGCTCTGACCATGGCTCTCGGCGTGACCGCCTTTGTGCTCACACCACGGCAGACCTTCTTCGTGCTTCTCGCCTACGTGCTCCTGGGCACGGCAGGACTCCCTGTCTTTGTGGGAGGCACGGCAGGACTTGGAAAGCTCCTTGGGCCCACGGGAGGATTCATCTTCGCCTGGGTGCTCGCCTACCCCCTCGTGAGCCGTTTCAAAGGAGAGGGCATCAGCTTCCGTCGCTACGCCCTGTCAAATATCCTCATCGGGATCCCCATTACTTATCTGGGGGGACTGAGTTCCATGCTGCTCCTGCTGGATGTCAATCTCTGGCAGGCCATGACCATGGCTGTATTTCCCTTCATCCCCGGGGACATCATGAAAGCGCTGATGGCAGCCTTTTTGGGCACCAAGATCAACCTTGCCCTAGACAACAGGAACTGACATGGAAAGAGTCTACGTGCTGGACGCCCTTCGCACCCCTCTGGTCGCAAAAGGGAAAGGACTGAGCTCTGTACGCCCGGAAACATTCACCGCCGAATTGGTGCGTGCCCTTTGCCAAAGGAACGGAATAACGTCGGTAGACGGCATCCTCGGGGGAAACGCAGTGGGAACGGGAGGCAATCTCACTCGGCTCATGGCCTTGATGACTGGACTGCCCCAAGAAATCCCATCCTATACGATAGATACCCAATGCGCTTCGGCTGCCACGGCCCTCTCCCTAGGCTTCGGGCAGATCGCCGGCGGGATCTGGAACATCTGCATCGCCGGAGGATTCGAGAGTATATCCCTTCAACCCCTCCGCACTTACCATGCGAAGGATGACCGTTACGCCCAAATGCCGGAAGGCAAGGGTGCCTACTACATGGCTCAGTTCTCCCCCGGAGAATTGTCCCCGAAGGCCATGCTCCAAGGAGCGGAACGCACGGCCCAGGCGGATGGGATCACCCGCAAAGAATTGGATCAATGGGCACTTCGAAGTCATCGAAGAGCTGTCAGGGCCCAGGCGTCAGGACGGTTGAACCAGGATATCTTTCCCGTCTGCGGATGCCGCAGGGATGATGGCATCCGCCCTTCGATGAAGGCAGAATTGCTGAATCGCATGCCTCCTCTCCTCGGTCCCGGCACCGTAACCACCGCGGGAAATTCCTGCCGTACCAACGACGGCGCAGCATTCGCCCTCTTGGTATCGGGGCGTTGGCTGAAAGCTCATCCCACGGCCCATGCCAAGGCCCGCATTTTGGATGTGTTCTCCACAGGCGGAGATCCCTTGGAAAGTCCCCGGGGCGCCATGCGGACGGCAGACGGATTGCTGAGGCGGCAAAGGCTTTCCTGGGAAGTGCTTTCTGCCATCGAGTTCAACGAGGCCTTTGCCGTTATTGACGTGCTCTTTGAGCGACAACATCCTCAACTCATCCATCGCTACAACCGCCTGGGCGGCGCTCTGGCCTACGGGCATCCCTATGGGGCCTCCGGGACGGTGTTGCTGATACACTTGCTCCACTCCCTGGATCTGGCGGGAGGCGGCAAGGGACTGCTTTCCATCGCCGGCGCGGGAGGCATGGGAACTGCCATCCTATTGGAGGCCTGCAAATGAACGAAATCCGTAATTATTACCAACTTCTGAAAAAATGGGCGTTGCTACATCCGCAAAAGGACTTTCTCTGTCTGGATGAGCATCATTGGAATTACCGGGACGCGCTGGCTCACACAGATGCCCTGTTGGCATCTCTTCCGCCGGAAATCGAAGGAAACGTGCTGATACTGGCCGATGATTTCATGGAACAGGCATCTGCTTTTTTTGCCCTGCAAGCCGGGAACATTCGTCCCATCCTGCTACACCACGGGCTTTCCTCCCGGGAACAAGAAGACATCCTTCGCACAAACTCCCTGCAGGGAATCCTCTCCATAGAAAAAAACGGGATCACCTATCGATCCACGGCAATCCCGGCGCAAGAACACGTAGAAAAGGATATCCTGGGCGTATTGAGCTCAGGTTCCATCGGCGTACCAAAGGTCATGTACCGCACCTACGAAAGTTGGGCCGGCTTCTTTCCTGTCCAAAACGAGGTCTTCGGCGTATCGGGGGACACACGTCTTTTCCTCCATGGTAGCCTGAGCTTCACGGGAAATCTAAACAGCTTCTTGTCCGTTCTCTACGAGGGCGGCACCGTCGTGACCAGCCGAAAAACCCGCTGCCGCAGTTGGGAAGATCTTCTGCGGACAGAACAGGCAAATGTCCTCTACCTTGTCCCCGCTAAGCTCCGGCTCCTCCTGGAAGCCCTCCGGCAACCGGTAGCCTCCGTGAGCTCCGTCTTTACCGGCTCACAGCTTTTATCGGAGAAAGTGTTGAAAAAACTGATGCAAGAATTTTCTTCTCCAAAGATCGTCCTCTACTACGGTGCCAGCGAACTAAATTACATCACCTACACTGTCTGCGATGACCCAGAACGGGATCCCGCAAACCTGGGCCGCCCTTTCCCCGGTATTCGCATTTCCGTTAAGAACCATCAGGTCTATGTGGACACCCCATACCATGTGAGTGGAATCGAGATTCCCTTTACCGTCAAGGACACCGGCTATCTCAACGAAGCCGGTGAGTTGATCTTTCAAGGACGCAGGGAGGACTGGATCAACAAGGGCGGCGTGAAGATCAGCACGGCGCGAATGGAAAAGGTCCTGATGGAATTGGATGGCATCAAGGAAGTAGCCATCCTCCGCTATGAGGACGAGAAACGCGGAAACGATCTGGCCGCTTTTCTGGTAAAGGAATCCGACGCAGAAGAACGCGCCATCCGCCAATCCATCCGCCATCATCTGAAGGCCGTGGAGATACCCTCAAAGATCTTCTTTCTCGACGAATTGCCCCTGAATGATCGTGGGAAGATTGATCGAAGGAAATTGAAAATGAGATTATGATGGGACGACAATGCCCCGCCTCTACGGGCGGGGCATTGTCGTTATTTCTTCGCGTCCGTTTCGCGGAAGGTAGAGATAGCCATGCGGCAGTCACTCATGGTTTCCGGGCGCAGTACGGGATTGTCTATGAGTTGGACCTGATAGCGGCCTCCCTTCGGCGTTCGGAAAAAGACCAGCATCGCCTGATGATCCTGTGTAGCGACAGTGTCCGGCGTTCCGTCCCCCGTGGTGTCGATCTCTATCTCCTTGGCCGTGATGGCAAAAAATGCCTTGTTGTTCTTGCCGATCTCTGCCAGATCCACTTCCTGATACTTCTTGCGCACACTGTCCAGATAGGCCTTGGCCTCTCCTTCCGAGAGCTTGTTGAAATCCGGAACCGCCTTATCGTCGAAGGCATCCACTATCACGACCCAGGCAAGCTTGATGTTGTACTCTTCGTTGGCGAAAATCAGCACCTCTCCCTTGGTTCCCTCGTAAAGGGCACTTGCGGGGATGACATTCGGCTTCTTGGGGCAGAGGATGGAATATCCATACTCCTGACTGGTATAGGTATACGCCTGTGCCTGGTCTCCCTGCTGTGCTGTCTGCGCAGGAGTCGCCGCTGCTTCCGCAGGCCCTCCCGTCATGGGAAAGCCCAACAGCACTGCTCCCAAAAAAGCTGTGGCCCATATCTTCTTATTCATCGTGAAATGCCTCCTATATCTTCCCATTCATTCGTCTGCATCCTTCAGCCGCTCCCCCACCACATCGTAGGTGAATCCCTGCAAGATCTTGACGTTCACAAAAGTTCCCGGTGTGCTGTCCGTATCCCCTTCTACGTAGACCTGCCCGTCCACCTCGGGAGCCTCGCGGTAGGAACGCCCTCCCGCGATGTTCTCCTGCCCTTCGTCGCGCCCC
>CAMIWP010000091.1 GCA_946402475.1 uncultured Selenomonadaceae bacterium | reverse complement strand
ATCGATCGCATGGTCAAGGAAGCAGCGGCTCATGCGGCGGATGACAAGAAACGTCAGGAGACCGTGGAGGCGAAGAACAAGGCAGATGCCCTCGTCTATCAGGCGGAGAAGAGCCTTGAGGATCTGGGCGAGAAAGCGGGCAAGGAGCTCTCCGACAAGGTGCAGGGGGCCATCGATAAGCTGAAGGATGCTATCCAGGGAGGCGATATGGACGGAATCCAGAAGGCTGTGGAGGAGCTGAAGAAACCCCTCTACGAGATGACCACTGCCGCCTACAAGGAGGCTCCTTCCGCCCCGGAAGCCGACAGCGGCGAGAAGGGTGCGGCAGAGGAGCCCCCCCAGGAAGGAAATGAATGAATCGGGGCGGTTCCTGAGATCGTGGCAGAGTGAGGTGAGGGACATCGGTAAGACAAAGAAGACTTGGATCGCCCTGGTGATCGCTCTGTGCGCCGCAGTCTGGCCGGGGAATATGGCGGTGGGTTCCTGTCAGGACGTTATGTTCCTTTTGGATACCAGCCAGTCCATGAACGACTCCGACCCGGGGAGAGCGGCTCCCGACAGCATCCGCGCCATGGTATCTTCCCTTGGAAAGGAGGATCGGGCCGGTGTCATCGCCTTCCAAACGGGCACGTCGACGATTCTCTCCCTTTCCCGGGTATCGCCGGATTCCCTGTCGGGCCTTTCTGCGGTGGCCTATGAAGGCTACACGAATACCGGGGCGGCTGTCCTGGATGCCCTTCAGATCCTGGGGCAGGACAAGGGGCAGAAGCGCAGCATAGTCATCGTCACCGACGGTGAGATCATGCTGCCCGACCCCGACAGCACACTGCATTCTGCTCAGCAGTTTGCCGCAGGGATGGAAGCGGCCGCCCGGGAGGGAATCCCCGTGTACATCCTCGCCATCCAGTCGGGGCGCGAAGAGGATTACAAGCTCTACACGGCATACGCCAAGGACATGCTGGTTGCCCCCGGGGATCTTCTCATGAAATCCAGGGAGTTGATGAGGGAGGAGCTTCATGTCTGCGGGATGGAGCTCGACCTTCAAGAAAAAACGGGGGATTCCGGGGAGATCACAGGGCTTTCCGCAGATATTCCCCTCCCCGAGGTGGAGCGGGCGAAACTGCTTCTCCTCGCGACCCAGCCGGGGCAGGCAAGGTTGGAGGGAGAAAATTTCAGACAGCCGGACAGGGTCCTGGAATTCCAGATGCTCTCCCCCAAGGGGAGCCATCTGGAATTTCAGGCCGCTTATCCCAAGGGGACCCGGTTGAAACTGGATGCGGTTCCCGAGGTGGACGGGAGCCTTGCGGTGGAAGCCGAGACTTCCTGGTTCCGGGAGGAAATGACCCTCCGCGTGACCCCCGTCACCCCGGGGGGATCCAAGATCCTTGCAGACAAGTATTTTGACGGCAGGACGGTTCATCTCAAGGTGAACGGGGTCGAGAGGGAAGGCCGTGTGCAGGAGGGCGCGATCCTCGCCGTCCTTCCCAGGGAAAACGCGGAGACCGTCGAGGTGGAGAACGTCCGGTTCGACGAACTGGGATTTCATTTTCTCGGGATCAACATGGCCAGGGAGCAGCTTTCTCAAAATCGTTTTCTTCCTTGGCTCTTGGCGGCCTTGGGGATCGTCGTTATCGGCATCCTGGTCTGGCTGCTGAGGCGAAAGGAAGAGAGACGCGAACCCGTTGAGGCTCCCCGGAAAGTGGTTCGGGAGCCGTTGCCCCCGCCGCAAAAAAAGGTTCCGCCGCCTCGGATGCCGGAATCGAAGCCGAAGCCGGAACCCCCTCGGGAGGCGCCCGGGGAACCCGAGCCGGAACCCGCGCCACCGGTAAAACACGAGAAATTCTACCGCGGCAAGATGTCCATCTACGTGACCAAGACACCGGATGACAGCGATATTGAGCCATTGAGCTACAATCTCTTCCGAAGGGCCAAGGGGAAGGAGATCACCTTGGAAGAGATCCTTCAGGGATGCGGCGTGAAGCTGAAATTCCCCGGCGCCGAGGGCATCCTCTTCGGCCCGCTGAATCACGGGATCTATGTGCAGAACCATTCGGACTGCACCATTACCAAGCGCAACGACATCCTGCTCAAGGGAGCTCAGACGGAGATGTACTTCGACGAGGGGATCCACATCGCGTTTGCCGATGAAGCCTCGGAGATGATATTGATGTATAAGAGCCTGAAACCGAAAGAATGATAGGGCGAACGGCAACCCCCAATTTTAAGGAGTGATTTTTGTGGCAAAGATTATCAGTCAGACCAACGGAACCATTCTGTTCGAGGAGATCAACCCCGAGAAGCTCGATCTTCTCACCATGATCGGGGATGTGAAGGCGGTCAACAGCCTGTCGGACGAGAAGATCAAGGAGATTCTGGATACCCTCTGCGTCTCCAGCTTTGACGAGTTCATCGAGAAATTCGACCCGGTGGTGTACTCCTTCTACAACGCCAACAACCAGAAGGTCATGTACACGCTGAAAAAGCCCGAGGGGATTCCCGACGAGCTCCTGACGGAAATCCACCTGAATCTCTTCAACGATTTCCTTCGGATGCTCTTGACCCTTGTGGACACGAAGCGCTCCCAGGGGCTTCTCAACGTGGATTTCAAGTTCGAGAACCTGACGGATCTCATCTCTCCCCGCAAGATCATCGAGGACATCAAGCAGAACCGCAAGGAACTCCGCTATGTGTACTCCCAGTATGTGCAGCTTGATGACGGGGATCCCAAGAAACTGGACATCGGCGACAAGCTCAATGTGATGATGGAGGAGGCCAGCACCAACTACAACAATATCATGGCAATGCTCCCCCTGGCCATCGAGGATATTAAGACGCGGCTCCTCCTGAACGCCGGCGGCGACGGCAAGGGAGATACCCCCCTGGCCCTGGGCGTCCTGACCATGGGCGAGGACGGCGAGCTCAAGGTCATCGAGGCTCCCAAGAAGGAATCCAGCACAGCTCTGGTCACTCTGGACGATCAGGTGAACGAGGGACTCATCGAGGTCATCGGCGAGGACTACGAGGCGCTGAACGAGGAGAACCACAACGACTACGTGAAGGCGCTGGTGGTTCGCACCTTCTGCCCGCTGCCCTCCACCATGGTGTCGGAGATCGACGTGGCGAAGGAGATCGACAACTACAACAATTACCTCCAGTTCTACAAGGATGCAAAGGATGATTTCATCAAGACGGTGAAGCCCCTCATCGAAAAGATCCTGGGCGTCCGCCTCTTCTTCGAGCAGTATCCCTCCAAGATCCGCGGCATGAAGCCCACCCTGCTCATCACGAACGTGAGCAACGAAATGATGGCAAAGACGCCGAACGTTCCCCGCCTGATTGCCTATCTCAACACGGTGAACGGAAAGAACGATTTCAGCCATACCCTCTGGTATGCCATCTTCCCGTCGGTGGCGTTGTCCCAGGCATCGGGAGCGAAGCTGACCCGCCAGCGCTTCCAGGGGAACAAGACGCCCACCAATACCAACGTGAACAGCATCGAGTCACTGACGCGGATCCTGGATGTGCTGAAGGACTATCGCGTGCAGTGCTTCTTCAGCTTCGAATCCAGCGACAAGAACACCTTCAACTCCATGTCCACGGAGGGCGTCGGCAAGTACATCGACCGCTGCCAGTCTCTTGTCAGCAAGGCATACAGCGAGTTTGCCATCCCCTGCCTGCCGAATTTCACGGTCATTCCCAAGGACAAGTCCGGTGTCATGCTGGACGCGAAGATGACCCTCAACGAGAACAACCTGGCGGAGCTTTCCGAGGCAAAGCAGGATATCATGAAACTCTGGATCGACGGCGTGTACGTGGGTGCCGCCTATGTGGCGGCGGGCCTTGTGGCCACGTATCAGTGCCCGGATTACCTCAAGATGATCTTCAAGCGCAACGTGGATTCCGAGCTCCCCGGCGTTCGCTTCGACCTGGAGGCCGACGACAACGCCCTGCAGGTCTACACCACTCTGGCGAAGGAGATCACCGGCTTTACCGGCCCCGTCAAGGACGAGATCAACCAGAAGAGCTTCGGTTTCGTCTTCTCTTCGGAGAATGCCAGCTTCAACGGGCTTCCCATTACGAACATCATGGTGTACAAGACGCGGAACCTGCTCTACGACGAGAGCCAGGGGGTCTACGAGCCCATTTACAAGACGCAGGTCACGACCTACGTCCAGCGCATTCTCAGGAACCTCACGGGCGACTTCAAGCAGGATCGCATCGTGCGCTTCTTCAGCACGAATCCCGCCAGCCAGAAGAGCCAGTGGCTTGACAAGCAGGAGCGCATCAATGCCATCATCGGCAGGGGCGACGACATCACCTATGCCATCGACGAGGAGAACGGCATGTGCGATCTCGCCATTACCTTCAACGGCAATATCAAGAACATGGAGATTGAGATCAGCCGCACCACTTCCTCCACCCATGTGTAATGCAATATGAATCCAGGGGATGCCTTCGCCTCGGCGACATCCCCGTCGCAAAAAAATCGAAAAGGAATATAACAGAAGCGGAGCTTGCCGGATATAAAGAACAGAAGCAACAACAAAGCCGCATGGCAGATTTCCACTGGAGAAAGGATGATGGGATATGGGATTTCGGTTGAAGGTTGACGGAGACAGCAAGATTGAGTTCAAGGAAGACGTGCTCACCCAAGTGCAGTTCTTGTCCAACACTCCGAACGGGGGACAGGCCAAGGGAAAGGGACGGGACGGACTGGATCTGAAGGATGTGGATTACGGCGCGACCGCCGGTTCCGGGAACGCGAGGGCCACGGATGTGGGCATGGGCGTGAAGATCTGGGGACGCATCAACTTCTCCTTGGGCGCGGAAATCGAGGATTCCACGGTGACCATGGCGAATTGGTCCCTTCAGGCCTCGGATCAGGCGGCGGCCTATCGGAAGGCCGTGGTGCAGGTAGTGGCCTCCGGCCAGGTGGTCAGGGAGTACACTTTTCCCAATGCCTTCATTGTGGAGTACTCCGAGGATCTGGATGACGAGGAAGGCGTCGGGCATTTCTACCTCCATCTGCGCCAGAAGAAGGATCTCAATCCGAAGGTTGAGCTCAAGGGCGGATTCGAGGTAAGCTGACGAGGAATATGGTGAAATGACCAGTGAGATATTGAGGGGGTTGAGATAGATGTCTTTCCATGTAGAGATCAATGATCCGAAAATCACCATCGAGCCGGAGTGCACGGGACGGGTGGAGTTCCGGACGGACATTCCGCAGGACAGCAACGCGAGGACCAAGGACGTGGGCGTGACGATGATCATCAGCGGCAAGATCCTGTCCAGTTCCGCCGAGGTGGGAAAACCTGCGGACAGCACATCGAAGCTGCTGGAGTGGTCGAAGGTTCCGGCGGAGAAGAAGGAGGCCTATCGGAATGTGGTGGTCACGGTGAAATCCGGCGGCATCAGCACACGGAAATACCAGCTTCCGGATGCCTTCGTGGTGGATTATTTTGAGGACTTCGACAACCAGGAGGGCGGAGGCACCTTTACCCTGGTGCTGAAACAGAGAAAGAACAAGATAAAGGACGTTATGGTCACGGGCGGATTCAAGGAATAAGCCGGATAATGACGCAAAGGGAAAGGCCGGAATGGACCTTTCCCTTTGGGTGTTTCCTGGGGAATGGGAGTTTGCGGGAGAGAGGATGCGATGGAAACTTATTACGATACGCTGGAGGTAGCGAAGACTGCCACAAAGAAGGAGATCAAGAAGGCATA
>CAMIWP010000090.1 GCA_946402475.1 uncultured Selenomonadaceae bacterium | reverse complement strand
GGTCAGAGTGTCCTTGGCAGTGTTCTGAGTGTCCTTGGCAGTGTTCTGAGTGCTCTGCTGCGTATCCTGCATCCTGCGCACCTCATTTTGCAGGGCATCCAGTTTTTCCCGATGCAGCTTCAAATCCGCTTCGAGTTTGTCAAACCTGGCAATCGTCCGCTCCCAGGGCAGAGGGAAAATGACTTTCAAAAGTTTCTTCAGCAAGATCTCATCTCCTTCGGCTGTCATAACTCGTCCACCAGTTCCCCTACGTGTTTCCGATAAATGCGCAGGGACCATAAGCCGATCAGCAGGCTCACCAGGAATATGGCGCAGAGCCCCGTGACATCAGGACACTTATGATATACAAAAATGGCCTGATAGGCCGTGATGATATGGTACATGGGGTTCAGGACAAAGAGTCCCCGGATGGCCTCGGGGATGATGCCCACAGGATAGACCACCGGCGTGAACCAGAACCAGAACTGCAAGGCCACATTGAGCATCTGCCCCACATCCCGGAAGAAGACATTCAAGACCCCCAAGCCGATGCCCAGGGTGACGGAGAAGAGGGTCTGGATGGCCAGCACCGGGAAAAAGAAAATACCCGTTCTCCAGGGAAACTCACCGATGAGAAGGAGGAACAGGAGGAACAGGGCAAAGCCCACGATGAAATTGGACAGGGCGGAGAGCATGGTGATCACCGGCAGGCAAATGCGGGGGAAGGAAACCTTCTTCATGAGGTTTGCGTTCACAAGGAACACGTTGACGCAGCCGTTCAAGGTCTCAGAAAAGAGCCCCCAGTTGAGCACCCCCGCACAGAGGTAGATGCTGTAAGCGAACTGCATCATCTCCATGCCGTGGAGTTTGCTCCGCATGATCTCGGAGAAGACGAGCGTGTAGACCAGGATCATCGCCAAGGGCTGGAACACCGCCCAGAGGATGCCCAGCATGGATCCCGTGTAGCGGGCCTGAAAATCCCGTTTCACGCAACTGTATATGAATTGTCGGTACTGCCATATATTCGAGAACATTCCATTCCGCCTTTCCGTACAGTATCAAAAGCCGATGAATTCCTTGAAGGCGCCCTTTGGGGCTTTCTCCTGCCGGTCGAAGTAGAAACGAAGGGCCTCCACCCGGGCGGGATTCCCCTGCCGCCAGTCCTCATAGCGCTGCTGCTCCTCCCGGATGACGGCATCCGCATTCTCTGCCGTGAGGAGCCTGCCGATTCCCTCCGGCCTTCCGTCGAACATGGCCTTATGGATGGCATCTCCCATGGGCTTGCGGTAGTGGAGGAAGTCGTAGTAGTACCCCCGGATGTTCTCCGTATAGGGGCTGAGACAGTCGAAATCATATACGGGGTGCAACAGGGCGATGTCCTTTTTGATCCTTCCCATGACGGGCTCCTGCCCGCCGAAGTACATCATCGTATGTTCGTCCACGCTCATGGGATTGAAGAAGAGCACCATTTCCACTCCGTGAGCTTCTGCGTCGGCCAGTATGCGCTTCAGGCACTCCATGGCTTCCGGCGCGTAGCGGAACCCCGTTGCGTCCTTTGTCTCCAGATTGGAGATGTTGAACACATCGTAATAGAATGCCTCATTCACCCCGGGGGAGCCGCCGTGCTGGCGGAACCATCCCCGCTCGTAGAGCCCCGGGTGCTCCGGCTCCCGTCCGCTGGCCTCCACCGTGGGCAGGATCTCGCCCATCAGGGACAGGCTGTCCTTGATGGCATAAACATGAGAGAAGAAAGGGCCGGAGGCCACAGCGGCCAACCGCTTCTCCGAAAAACTGGGCCGGGCGTTGTGCCCCAGAAGGTGATAGTTGTCGTAGTGGAAAGAATAGGCGTCAAGTCCCAGGTAGACCTTCTTGGGGGTGTGCACCCGGTAGGCGAAGCGCAGGTAGGACTCCGTGGTGGAAAGGGGGAGGCCCGTCATGGCAAAATTGTAGGCATTGGGTTCCGGCCCCGAGGAGGCGTCCCAGCCCACATGGACCCGGCTGGTTCCGAGGAAGACCACATCCGGGCGTACCCGGGCGTATTCATAGGGCTTGAAGATATCAAGGAAAAAACCTTGCTGTACCTTCATATTATTGAGACCGTTTCTCGTGCGCGCCCCCCACACGCCCACGGGATCCACCCGGTAGCAGGCCCATTCGCCCAAGGCCACGAACAAGGCCGTCAGCAACAGCATCGCCCAAAAAAAGCGTTTACTGCCCAAGAATCTATCATTCCCTTCAGAACTGCAAGTACAGGAACTCCGTGGGACGGCTCAGGGAGAACAGGGTCACGGCAAAGCCAAGGGCCAGCAGGAAGGCGGAGGAAGCATTGAGCTTCATCTTCTTCGCGATCTCGTTGGACCCGGGACACCAAATGACCAAGGCCAGAGCAATCAGGAAGGGGACGAGGGGCAGACCGAAGGTCTGCACCGTCACCGACTCCGCCGCTGTCTGCACCGGCCAGAGGAATCCCCCATGGAGCCCCGCCATGCCGCGGAGAAGCTCCAGCGCAACCCCCGTGTCGGATGCCCGGAAAAAGGCCATGCTGATGATGACGTAGAGAATGGTCAGGCAACGTCCGAGCCCTCCGGGCATCCAGAGGCGATAGTGTTTCCAGACATGGTTCACCACCAGCCCCCCCGCATGCATCAGGGCAAAGACCACAAAGGTCCAACCCGCCCCGTGCCAGATCCCCACCAGAAAGAAGGTGACGAAAACAGCCAGAGCGGTGTGAAAGAAGCCCGGCTTCCGAAAGGATTTCATCAGGGGCATGTAGATGCACGCCGTAATGGCATTGGTCAGGGAGATATGCCACCGCCGCCAGAAGTCGATGAGACTGGCGGCCCGATAGGGAGCGTTGAAGTTGATGGGGATGTCGATGTTCATCATGCGGGCCATGCCCACCGCCATATCGCTGTACCCGGAGAAATCAAAGTAGAGCTGGAGCATGTAGGCGAGGATGGTGAGCCAGGCCGGAAGGATCCCGAGATCCCCCGTGTGCCCGAAGCCGCTGGCCACAAAGGCGCTGAAGGTATCCGCGATCAGCACTTTCTTCATCAGGCCGATGATGAAGAGCGCCATACCTCGCGACATGTTCTCCCACTGGACCCTCAGGAGAGTCTCGTCCCGAAACTGCTTCATCATGGGCTTGTGGTAGAGGATCGGCCCGGAAAGGAGATGGGGGAAAAAGGACACGAAGAGGGCATAGCGCAGGAAATCGTGATCCTTTGCCACTCCCGCGTAGCAATCCACCAGATAGAGCAACTGGGTGATGGTGAAGAAGGAAATGCCAAAGGGCAGGAACACATGCAACAGCTCAAACTGTGCACCCAAAGCATTCAGCGAGCCCAAGAGGAAATCCGTGTACTTGTAGTATCCGAGAAGGAGCAGGTTGAACAACAGCCCTCCCCAGAAGAAAAGCCTCCCCTTTCCCCGCTTCTTTTCCTCGGCGGCCAGGATGCGACCGGAGAAAAAGTAATTGACCAGTATGCTCCCCACCAAGAGGGGAAGGTACGCCACATTCCAATACCCGTAAAAGGCAAGGCTCGCTGCCACCAGCCACAGGGAAGTCCAGCGCGGCTTCCCCGCCTTCCCCAGAAGAAAATATCCCGCTAGGACCACGGGGAAGAACAGAAAGATAAACGTATAGGAGTTAAACAGCATAGCGGCCTTTCCTCTCGGCTCAATTTCGTTCTTCCAGTATATCACAGGGATTATTGAAAAGCAATCATCGCAGTGTTTCTCCATCGTCCATGAGCGTCGTGAGCATCGGCGACGGGTTTCCTCCGCAGCGACAACCGAAAAGCGACAGAATCACTATGCGCCTTCCATTATCTGCGCTATGCCACTTCCGCACTCCCGCAAAATTTGACAATTGTCTCAAAATCATGTAGAATCAAGCCAAAGTCTACCAAAATACATCAGAGGAGATGCAGACCATGATGGATCGATCGGTGCAGAAACAGTGCCTGGCGCTCTTGGAGACACCTCCGGTTCCGCAGAAGGAGTACGTTGACGCGCTGCGGAGCGTGGAGGAAGCATGCAGGAACGGTCTGTCTGCCTCTCGTTATGCCTACTATGGAGAGATCCTCGACGGTGTGATCCTGTCTCTTTCCCGCCTTACGGCTGATCCCGACGGGGAGGACGGGGCGCAGATTCTGTCCCTCTGCCGGGAGATTTTGGCTCAGTGCGCCCAAGATTTGCGCCATGAGAAGGAGCTGAAGAAAGAGATTGTCTTTTTACCATATAAAGTAAGTATGTGGGATAGCTTTGAAAGTGTCTGGAAGGCAGCTGCCGAGGACAAAGAGCACTGCAACGCCTACGTCATCCCCATTCCCTACGCTGACCGCAACCCCGACGGGAGCATGGCCGAGTGGCACTGCGAGCGGGACTACCCATCCTATGTGCCAATCTTGGATTGGCAGACAGTCGACCTCAAGGCATGGCATCCCGATGTAATTTTTATTCATAATCCATATGATAATCAAAATATCGTGACCTCGGTGGAAGCAAGGTTCTATTCGGGGAATCTGAAAGAATGCACGGATAAACTGGTCTATATTCCCTATTTTGTATCGGAGGAACCTCTTTGCTTGGGGGATGAAGCGGAGGAAGAGGGCAGAGCCGGAACAATCCTGACTCCGGGAGTCATCAACGCGGATTTGGTGGTCGTGCAGTCCGAGGCGACCAAGGAACTCTACATCAACATACTGACGAAACGGACGAACCAAAAGGATAGGGGCTATTGGGAAAAGCGGATTGTGGGAGCGGGCTCTCCGAAGATCGAGAAGGTTCTTACGAGCAAAAAAGAAGACTTCGATATGCCGGAGAAGTGGAAACGGCTGGTGGAGGGCAGGAAGGTCATCCTCTACAACACGAGCCTCGGTGCCATGCTGCAGAATTCGAGCCAGGTTTGCGACAAACTGAGGGATGTCTTTTCTATCTTTCGGGATAGAACCGATGTAGCCCTTTGGTGGAGACCGCATCCCTTGATGAAGTCCACGTTTCATTCGATGAGGCCACAGTTTGAGAAAGAGTATCTCAGTCTGGAAAAACAATACATTGAGGAAGGCTGGGGAATTTACGACGATTCCCCCGATTTGCATCGGGCGATTTGTTGGAGTGATGCTTATTACGGGGATGAGAGTAGTGTGGTGACGCTGTATCGGAAAACAGGGAAGCGTATTTTATTGCAAACAGTTGATAAAAACAGCATCGGTATGTTGCTTTATCAACACACATACAAAGATGGACAGGTATATTTCATATTGCACAGCGTAAACATATTATGTTCATTAGACATCTACACAAAAAAGACAAGATTGGAGGCGGTTGTTCCTTCGTTAAACGGAGAAAGCGTTTTTTATAATGGAGTTATCGGATATGACGATAAGCTGTTGATTTTTCCCTTCATGGGAAATGTCCTAGTCGAATATGATTTAAGCAAAAAAGAGTTTAACGTTATTGATTGCAAACCTATTTTGGAAAATTATCACGGATTTAGATTTGCTACAGGTTCATTATACGGCAGACGTATTTATTTCCAGGGTTATTCATTATCAGGCATATTTGTTTTCGACTGTGACACGCGAAAATTCAGCGTTGTTTCCGACTTGAGGACTTTGCCGAGCCTTTCTGGTGTTGACAATAAAGCGATTTTACTTGGCTGTATTCATGGGAAATATCTCTATAATATCGTTAAAGATTCTCGAACCATCATTGAGACAGATATGGGAGATATGCGACTTAACG
>CAMIWP010000089.1 GCA_946402475.1 uncultured Selenomonadaceae bacterium | reverse complement strand
ATGCGCCCGCTGACGGATTCCATGGGGACGTCGGAGGTGAGCCGCAATTCCGGCAGGATGTTCTTCTCCGGGAAGGCGAAGAGGGTCGCTGCCTCGTCACCATGCTGGAAGAAGGCTTCGATGGCCGTGCGGTCCACAAAGAGCTGCAGGGAGAAATTTTCTTCCACGTAGAGCTTGAAGCGACGTTGGCCCTTGCCTCCAAGCTTCATGCCGGAGCGGTCGATGGTCATGAGCTGTGTGTGCCGGTCATAGCGGAAAAGGATCTGCTCCAGCCCGTAGATGATGCGGAACTCCAGCACCTGGGCCTTTCCCATGGTGATGTCCAGCAGCACTTCGGCCCCCTCTCCCAGGTTCGCGGAGATTTCCCTTGTTTCGGCGGCGTCGATGTCCACGGCGGTTTCCTGGATGCGAAGGGCGCGGAGCTCCTTGGCGGGTTTGGAGTAGATATGGCCCTGGCGGAGGGTCAGAACCCGGGGCATGGTCAGGGAATACATCCAGCCCTGTTCTCCCGTGGGATAATCCTCGTCTCTGTCCGGCATGCCCATCCAGCCGATGAGAATGTGTCGGCCCTCGTGGTTGAAGACTTGAGGGGCGTAGAAATCAAAGCCCTTGTCCAACTCCTGGAAGCGCCCGTGGTACATCTCCATGCTGTCCAGGGAGACATGGCCCGCGAAGTAACCGGACTGGTAGAGGTTTTGATACTTGTACTCCTTCGCCTCAAGGCCCTGGGGACAGCAGAGGAGCACGTCGTGATTGCCGAATTTCAGGAGGCCGGGGCATTCCCACATGTAGCCGAATGCCTCGTCGATCTCGCTCATCTTTGTCCTGAGCTCCCCGAGAAATTCCCATTTTCCCTCGGATTCTTCCCGATAGGCAACGACGCAACCCCGTTTCTCCTCCGTCTGGGCTCCCAGGATGAAATACCGTCTGCCCCGTCGGTAGAAGACGTAGGGATCCCGGAAGTGGGGCGTGTAGCCTTTTTCGTTTGCGGGGACAAGGATCTCTTCCTTTCGGATGGTGCCGTCGGAGCGGAGGGTGCCCAGCCGCTGGGCCGGAGTCCGGATCCCGTTTTCGTCCTTGGCGTTGCAGGTGTAGAGCACCCGGAGGGCACCGTTCTCCACAAAGCCGCAGCCGGAATAACAGCCGTCCTTGTCGTGCGGATCCGTGGGCCACATGGCCAGCTCCGGCATGCTGTAGTTCACGAAATCCCTGGTGCGGACGTGGCCCCAGCATTTGTTCTTGTGAACGCAGCCCAAGGGATTCCACTGGTAAAAGATGTGGTATTCCCCGTTGTGGAAGGCGAGGCCGTTGGGATCGTTGATGAGGCCGAAGGGCATTTCCAGATGGAAGCGGTTGTGCCAGCGATGGCGAAGGGGCATGTTCTCCCTTACCTTGGCGTCGATTTCCTGCTTATTGATCTCGATCATGTCACTATCTCCTTTTGAAAAAAGGAGCTGTTGCAATGCGTCCCGCAACGGCTCCTTTCTGTTTCTGCGTATGTACTTACCGGCTTACTATTATTCTTCCGGCTTGAAAAGGGTGAAGGTCAGGCCAAAGGCAACGGCAAAGCCGATGACGTTGACCAGGATATACTGGGGCAACTGGTTGATGTAGAGCAGGGTTCCGGGGATGACCGTGATGCCCATGCCCGTTCCCGCAAGGCCCATGAGGCTCGCCACCGTCCCCGCGCAAGCGCCGCCCACGAGCCCGTAGAGGAAGGGCTTCATGAAGCGGAGGTTGATGCCGAAGATGGCGGGTTCCGTGATGCCCAGGAAGGCGGGAACCGCCGAGGAGATGTAGAGGGCGCGTTTTTTCTTGTCCCTGGTCTTCATGGCGACGGCAACCGCCGCGCCGCCTTGGGCCACGATGGCGCCGGTGATGATGGCGTTGAAGGGATCCACTCCCGTGGTGGCCAGAAGCTGGACTTCCAGCGCGTTGAACACGTGATGGACGCCGAAGACCACGATGACCTGCTGCAGGCCGCCCACCACAAGGCCGCCGATGCCGAAGGGCATGGCCAGGAATGCCTGGACCGCGCCGAACACCGCCTGCTCGATGCCGTGCATGATGGGCCCCACCACCAGAAGCCCGAGAAGCATGGAGATGAAGAGGGTGAGGAAGGGCGTCACGATGAGGTCAATGATGTCGGGAACAAAGGTCTTGAGCCAATGCTGGAGCTTCGCGGCAAAGATGCCGAGAACCAGCGCCGGGAGCACGGAACCCTGATAGCCCACCAGGGGCACTGTGAATCCGAAAATGTCCACGGGAATGGGAACCTTCCCCGCGTAGTCCGCGATCTTCGCGGCTTCCTGCCAGGTCATTCCCATGGCATCCAACTCGTTAGCGAATCCGCCCACCGCGTAGGCGTTGGGAAGCGCCGGGAAGACCAGCATGAGGCCGAGGACGATGCCGATGACCGGGGTGCCGCCGAATTTCTTCATGGTGGACCAGCAGACGAGGGCCGGCAGGAAGGCGAAGGCCGTGTCCGTGAGCACTTGGCTCAGGAGAAGGACATTGGGGCTGAACTCCGTGCCGAGACTCTGGGTGGCTCCCCGAAGGCCCATGAAAAGACCTGTCGCCACCAGAACGGGGATGATGGGAACGAAAACGTCCCCCAGGGTGCGGGAGACCTTCTGCATGAGGCTCATCTGCTCATAGGCGGCTTCTTTGTTGCCGCCTCCCGAAAGGGCGGGCTTGAGCTTGATGAACTCGTCCGTGACTTTGTCCACGAAGCCCGTGCCCAGGATGATCTGGTACTGCTGGGCGGCGAAGAACTGTCCCTTGACCCCGTCGATGTTCTCCACGGACTTTTCCTGGATCTTCGACTTGTCGTTGACGATCAGGCGAAGGCGGGTGGCGCAGTGCTCTGCCGCCCGCACGTTGTCCATGCCGCCCACGTACTTCGCGATGAGGTTCGCTACCCGCTGTTCGTCGGGCAGTCCCGCGAACTCTCCGTCATCTGCGGCAGCCGCACCGGACGCGGGTTCCGACGCCGCCCCTGCGGACTCCTCGGAAGAGGCATCCCCTCCCGAGACGATCTCCTGGGAGTCGAGAACGACGGTGATCTTTCCGAACTCTGTGGCGTTGGTCACCACCACGGGAGTGGTCGTATCGTACTTCTCGCGGATGGCGGGCTCGTCGAATTCCAGCAGGAGTTCCCCTTTCTGGATCCTGTCTCCCTGGCTCTTGTGGGCGGTGAAATGCTCACCTTTGAGATTGACCGTGTCCATGCCCACGTGGATGAGGATCTCCACGCCGTCGTCGGACTTCAGGCCGATGGCATGCTTTGTGTCAAAGAATACCGTGATCTCGCCGTCGAAGGGCGCGAAGACCTTGCCTTCCGGAGATTCTACCGCCGCGCCGCGCCCCATGGCGCCGCTGGAAAAAACCTGGTCTTTGACATCGCTCAAGGCGATGAGCTTTCCTTTGAGCGGACTGTCGAGACGAATGTCCTTCATGTCTTCTCCTCCTGTTGTTTCTGTATGGTCGGTTGAAACGGAACGGTATGGAACCGATTCCATACACCATGATATTCTGATTCTCCTCGATTGTCAATACTTTTCCGGCCAAAGATTTTCTTTCGAGGCCCCATTTTCTTTTCGATTTACAAATGAACCGAAAGGACGTATACTAGAGCTCAATGAAAAAAGGAAGTGATGGCACATTGAACGGAATTGAGGCGGATGCCGCGTTGCAGAAGGGATTCCTTGCCACGCATGGGCAGGTGCTCAGGGAAGGCGTGAGGGACGGGATGCCCATCGCCCTGGGATATTTCGTCGTCTCCTTCACCTTGGGGATCGCGGCGAAGCATGCGGGTCTGACGCCCTTTCAGGGATTCCTGGCCAGTTTCTTCAACAACGCCTCCGCCGGGGAGTATGCGGGCTTTACCGTCATTGCCGCCGACGCGGCCTACTTGGAGATCGCCCTCATCACTCTGGTGGCCAACGCCCGCTATCTCCTCATGAGCTGCGTCTTGAGCCAGAAATTTGCGCCGGGGACTTCGATCTGGCACCGCATTTTCGTGGGCTTTGACGTGACGGATGAGATCTTCGGCATCAGCGTGGCGCGGCCCGGACGGCTGGATCCCTATTATAATTACGGCGCCATGTTGGTGGCCCTGCCGGGTTGGTCCGTCGGGACAGCCGCAGGGGTCGCGGCGGGGAACATCCTTCCCCCGGAGGCGGTCAGCGCATTGAGCGTGGCGCTTTACGGCATGTTTCTGGCGGTCATCATTCCCCCCGCCCGCAGGGACAAGATCGTGGGAGTTCTCGTCCTCCTGAGTTTTCTGGCCAGCTTTGCTGCCGTTCATCTGCCGGGGCTCATGGAGCTTTCCGGGGGTACTCGTACCATCATCCTCACGCTGCTTCTCTCGGGTCTTGCCGCTTTTTTCTTTCCGGTGAAGGAGAAACTTTAAGCGATTGATTTTATAGACAAAAGTGTATATTAGTGATATAATGTGTATATGGAGGATCAAAGCCATGAACACATCAAATATTACTAATTACAAGCCTAAAGAATTTGCCGAGCTTCTCAATGTCACTGTCAAGACGCTTCAACGCTGGGACAGAGAGAAAACGCTTGTAGCAAACAGAACCCCCACAAATCGAAGGTATTATACTTACGACCAGTATCTACAGTTCAAAGGCATTGGTAAAGATGCTGATTCTCGAAAGATTGTCATTTATACTAGGGTATCCACTAGAAATCAGTCTGATGACCTTGAAAATCAAGTTGACTTTCTTCAGCAATATGTCAATGCCAAAGGGCTCATAGCTGATGACATTATTAGAGATTACGGAAGTGGCCTCAACTATAACCGTAAAAAATGGAACCAGCTTTTGAGCGAAGTTATGGAAAACAAAATCAAAATGATTCTTGTATCACATAAGGATAGATTTGTTCGTTTTGGCTTTGACTGGTTTGAGAAATTCTGTAACAAGTTTAACGTGGAAATAGTTGTCGTGAAAAATGAGAAACTGTCTCCGCATGAAGAACTGGTACAGGATATAGTAAGTATTCTTCATGTATTTTCATGTAGACTTTACGACCTTCGGAAGTACAAAAAGCAGATTGAAGGGGATGAGACAATTGCTAAAGGCGTTCAAAACGGAGATAGTTCCGAATAAAGAACAGAGAATGAAAATTATCCGCTCTATCGGTGTAGCAAGATTCTTGTACAACCAGTATATTGCCTATAACCGCCGATTATACAAGATGTATCAACGCGGCATACTTGACGAAAAGCAGAAGTATTTTGTTACTGCCAATGATTTTGATAAGTATGTTAATCACAAACTAAAAAAAGAACTGCCATGGATTGACCAGTGCGGCTCTAAAGCTCGTAAAAAATCTTTAGTCAATGCTGAACAGGCATTTCGGCGATTCTTCTCTGGCACGTCTAGTTTTCCGAGCTTCAAGAAGAAAACTAATCAAGATGTGAAGCTGTATTTTCCAAAGAATAATAAAGGCGACTGGGTAATATGGCGGCACAAACTGATGATACCTACGCTGAAACAGGTCAGGCTTAAAGAGTTTGGCTATTTGCCTGTGGGGGCTAAAGTCACCAATGGTACAGTATCTTATATGGCTGGACGGTTTTATGTCTCCGTTGTGGTGGATATTGACTCAAAATCCAAGTATAACAAGGATTTGGAGTCGTGCTATGCTGCGCCGACAGATGGCATAGGCATAGATTTAGGTGTGAAAGACCTTGCTATCGTCAGCGATGGCAGAGTTTTCAAGAATATAAATAAGAGTTCAAAAGTCAAAAGACTGGAGAAACGGCTTCGGAGAGAGCAGAGGTGCCTTAGCCGTAAAT
>CAMIWP010000088.1 GCA_946402475.1 uncultured Selenomonadaceae bacterium | reverse complement strand
AGTGGACAGCTTGGGGCAAGAATACAGTTGTCTCCCAAACACGCACAAAAGTGCGGGGGGGGGGTACTTTAAACTATTTTTTAACAATTGACCTCCATCCCCTCGGTCGAAAAACGAATAAGTACAAAGGAGCTCTCCAGGCTTGCAAGGAGGGCTTTTTGTCGTGCCCGGAAACGAGCGGGATCCTCCCGGGGAAGGGAGGAAGCGTCACATGAACCAAAAGTTCCGGAAGCTCCGTGTCGGAAAGGAGATCGACGAAGCCGACGGGCGCATCGTGGACGGAAGCCCCCGGCGGGCCGTCGGCGAGATCTTCCTCCCGGCGGGCAAGGGAAGCCGGCTGCGGCTTGCGGACAAGGCGTATGCCTACAAAATTGCCCTCTATGACTGCCGTTTTGACGAGCGATACCTGCACACCTATAGCTATGCGCCGGAGCAGGCATGGGTCACCTACCGGGGGGGACTTGACGCGCAGGACTGGCGGCAGGAGGACTTCCTGTTCCGGGACAAGGGGTATTTCCGCATTCTCCTGCGACGAGAGGACGGGAAGGAATTTGCGGAGGGAGAATCGGAGGATGCGGAGAGGATCTTCCGATGGTTCCCCGGTGAGGCGGAGCGTCCGGCGCCGTCCCTGTTCCTTCCCGAAATCGAGGCGACGGCTTCCCGGGTGAGGAGCCTGCGGGAAGAGGGATCTTTGGTGTTTGCCCTTCTCGCGGATACGCATGCAACCGTCAACGGGACCTGGGAAGACACCGTGGGGAACCTGTGGGAAGTCCACGAGAGAATCGGGCTGGACGCCGTCGTCCACCTGGGGGACTTTACCGACGGCATCGTGCCGAGGGACATCACGTATCACTACATCTGCGGTATGCTGGACGACCTTCGGCAGATCGGAGTTCCCGTCCACGCAGTGCTCGGGAACCACGATGCGAATTACTTCCAAAAGAATCCGGACGTGTTTTCCCTGGAGGAACAGGCAAGGCTTTTCCTGTCGGGCAGCCCGGGGATCCGTCCTCGGGAGGACTGTCCCTATCGGTTTTTTGACTACGGGGAGCGGGGCCTGCGCTGCATCTTCCTGAGCTCTTATCGCAACGAAGAAAACCTGCGCTACGGTTATGATGCGGAACAGATCGCGTGGCTGAGAGACACCTTGGAAGGGACGCGCGGAGACATGCGGGTCCTGGTCTTCAGCCATGACGCACCCATGGCGCGGCTGGATTTCTGGGCGGATGCGATCCGGGGCGAGGCCGAGATCATGGGCGTCCTGGAATCCTGGCAGGAACGGCGCCGTGGCCTCTTGGGCTTTGTCCACGGCCACACCCATGCGGACTATATCTACGGAGAGCGCAACTTCCCCATCGTCTCCGTCGGTTGCGCGAAGTGCGAGGACATGCAGGAGAAGAAACCGGAGGGTTCCCGCACGGAGTCGAGGCGGCTGGGAACCGTCACCCAGGAACTGTGGGATGTGCTGGTCCTCCATCCGAGAAAGGGAAGGATGGACTTCGTCCGCTTTGGGGCGGGAAGGGACAGATGGGTTTCCGTCGGGGAGGCGCTGCCATGAGGAAGCGGGTCATCACCTATGGTTCCTTCGACCTCTTCCACGAAGGACACTACAGCCTTCTGAAGCGGGCCAAGGCCCTGGGAGACTGGCTGATCGTGGGGGTAACCACGGAGTCCTACGATGCGGCCAGGGGAAAGCTCAACGTGGTGGATTCCCTGATGGATCGAATCGAGAACGTGAGGAAGACGGGCTTTGCCGATGAGATCATCATCGAGGAGCACGTGGGGCAGAAGGTGGAGGATATCCAGAAATACCATGTGGACGTCTTCGCCATCGGCTCCGACTGGCAGGGGAAGTTTGACCACCTCGGGGAGCTTTGCGAGGTGGTCTACCTGGAGCGTACGAAGAATATCTCCAGCACCATGAAGCGGGACAGCGGATGCCGCATCGTTCGCATGGGACTCATGGGCTGTGGGCGCATTGCCCGGAGGTTCGTGCCGGAGGTGAAGTACGTAAGCGGCCTGAGCTTAGAGGGGGTCTACAACCCCCACGGGGAGAGCGCAAGGAAGTTTGCGGAGGCGTTCGGGCTGGGATTTTTCGCGGAGGAAGAGGAAGCCTTTTTCGAAAAGGTGGATGCGGTGCTCATCGCGTCCCCCCACGGAACCCATTTTCCCTATGCGAAACACGCGTTGGAGCGGGGAAAACACGTTCTTTGCGAGAAGCCCATGGCCTTTTCCCGGGGAGAAGCGGAGGAGCTCTTTGCCCTGGCAGAGGAAAGGGGCTGTGTCCTGATGGAGGCCATCAAGACCGCGTACATCCCCGGTTTCATCCGTTTGCTGGGCGTGGCGAAAAGCGGCATCATCGGAGAGATCCGGGACGTGGAGGCATGCTTTACCCGCCTGACGGACCCGCGCCTGCGGGAACTGACGGATCTGGAGACGGGGGGCAGCTTCACGGAGTTCGGCAGCTACGTCGTGCTCCCCATCCTGAAGCTGCTGGGGAGAGACTGGAACCGCGTGAGGTTCGACTGCTGGAGGGCGGAAAACGGCCTCGACGTCTACACGAAGGCCTACTTCGCCTATGATCACGCCGTTGCCACGGCGAAGACAGGGCTCAAGGTGAAATCCGACGGGCAGCTCCTGATCTCCGGCACGAAGGGCTATATCCTGGTGCCGTCTCCTTGGTGGATGACCCGGGAATTCGAGGTTTGCTACGAGGATTTCACCCAGAACGAGAAGGTATTCACCAAGTTCTTGGGAAACGGCCTGCGATACGAGCTCAGCGATTTCGTTTCCGCCGTCCGTGGCCGCCCCAAGGGGGATTTCAAGCTGACAAGGGAGGAGTCCGTTGCCCTGGCAGGGCTCATGGGGCAGTTCCTGGCAGATCAGGGGAGGCCCTTTCGAGAGGATGGCGCAGAAAGGGGATGACAGATTGGGAAGGACACGGGTATGGGCGCACAGGGGAGCTTCGCACTGTCTGCCGGAAAACACCATGCCGGCCTTCCGGAAGGCGGCGGAGCTGGGAGCGGACGGCATCGAGCTGGACGTGCAGCTCACGAGGGACGGGGAGATCGTCATCTGCCATGACGAGCGCATTGACCGGACCAGCAACGGGAAAGGCTGGCTCAAGGACTTCACCCTTGGGGAACTGCGGCTGCTTTCCTTTTCGGCGCTCCATCCGGAGTCGGGACAGGTGCCGATCCCCACACTGGAGGAATTCCTGGAGTGGGCGAGGACCACGGCACTTGACATCAACATCGAGCTGAAGACGGGCATCATCTATTACGACGGGTTGGAAGAGCGGACGGCGGCGTTGGTCCGGGCATTCGGCATGGAGGAGCGGGTGATCTGCTCGTCCTTCAACCACTATTCCCTGCAAAAGCTCAAGCAGGCATGCCCGGAGGCGCATATCGGCCTTCTGATGGGCAAGGACTTCGCAGATTTGCCGGACTACCCGGGAAAACTCCGTGCCGAGGCCCTTCATCCCCCGGTGGCGGCAGTGACCCCGGAGTATGTGGAAAAGGCGCATGGGCATGGCTTCAAGGTCCATGCATGGACGGTGGATGCCCCGGAGAGGATGCGGGAGCTTGCGGAGATGGGATTGGATGCATTCATCACCAATCGTCCCGATGTGGGGAGAGCGGTTGTGGATGGCTTTCCGGGACGAAACGATTGATGGAATCGGGGTGTGATGGATGAACCTGGCCCTCATACTCGCCGCCGGAGTCGGGCAGAGGATGCGCAACTCGGGGTTGCCCAAGCAGTTCCTGAAACTCTTCGGCAAGCCCATTATCATCTACACGCTGGAGAGATTCGAGCAAAGCCCGGAGATCGACGCCATTGTCATTGTCTGCCGGGAGGGATACCTGGATCTCATGCGCGGGCTTCTGGCGGATTATTCCATGCGGAAGGTATCGCATTTGGTCATCGGCGGGAACAGCCGCCAGGCAAGCCTGCGAAAGGGACTGGAGGCAATTCGGGAGAAGGGCGGGAAAGACGAGGATATCGTGGTCATCCACGACGGGGTTCGTCCCATGGTATCCCTGAGCACCATCCGGGAGAACGTCCGCATGGCGAGGGAGCACGGCTGCGCCGTCACGGTCCGTCCGGCCACGGAGTCCGTTGTCGTCACGGATTCGGGGGTCGCGGGAATCGCCGATTTCAAGAATCGGCGCAGCACCTATTTCCTGACCTCGCCGCAGACGTTCCTCCTGGGAACCATTTGGAAGGCGTATGAGGCGGCGGATGCCGAGGATTACGGCGGAATGCCCCTTTTGGATGCCGGGATGCTCTACGCCAGCCGCGGGGAGGATGTCCATCTGGTCAAGGAGCGGAACAAGAACGTCAAGATCACCACGCCGGAGGATTTCTACTACCTCAAGGCGATGATCGAGCTGGAAGAAAACATGTCCATTTTTGGGATTTGACGCAAGGGGAGACAAACGTGGTATCACAGCGGGATATCGAGATCATCCTGGAAAGTCCCATCGACTGGGAAATGCTTCGCGACAGCAGCATTCTCGTCACAGGGGCAACGGGGCGTCTGGGGATGTACCTCGTGGAAGCGATCTGCAAAGCGGATCTGGAATGGAACCTCAACACGAGGGTCATCGCTCTTGCGCGGAGCAAGGAGAAACTGAAAACCGTATTCGGCGCGACGCTGAACCTGCCGAACCTCCAGCCCCTTGTGCAGGACGTGATGGAGCCGGTGCAGCGGGATGGCGCAGTGGACTATATCTTTCACACCGCCGGCCTTGCCAGCCCGATGGATTTCACCCACGCTCCCGTGGACACCCTCTGGGGGCATGTGGCGGGCACCCGGCAGGTGATGGAACTGGCGCGCCGGAAGAAGAGCAAGCGGGTCTTCTATGTGTCCACCGTGGAGATCTATGGGGATTGGAAGAGGGAAGAGCGCATCCGGGAGTCGGGCATGGGCCCGCTCCGCTGCGATCATTCCCGCGCCTGCTATCCCGAGGCCAAACGCCTTTGCGAGACCATGCTGGCCTCCTATGAGGCGCAATACGGCATCGAGTACGCAGGTGTGCGCCTTTGCCATACCTTTGGCCCCGGTATTTCCTTGGAGGATGGAAGAGCCTTTTCGGAATTCCTCAAGGACGTGGTGGACGGGAAGGACATCGTACTGCGATCCGACGGCAGCGCCATGCGGACCTACACCTATGTGGCGGATGCCGTGGGGGCCATGCTGCTGGCCTTCACCAAGGGAGGGAATCGGGAGTATTACAATGTGGCGTCCCCGGACAACCTCATCAGCATCCGCGATCTGGCGGAACTCATCGCAGGACTTGATCCAAGGGGAAACGTCAAAGTCCGCCATGCGCCGCAGGAAGGCGGAACCCTCCAATACCTTCCCTTTCATTTGGCCATCATGGATGTGGACAAAATCAGGAAACTGGGGTGGGAGCCGAGGGTCAGCTTGGAGGATGCCCTTCGCTACACACTGGAATCCTTCCTGCAAAGGAATTAGGCATGGAAGAGAAATGGTACATCCGAAGGCGGCTCTTGGCGGCATGGGTCGAGAGCATTCCCTTTTACCTGTTCCGCATCTTTCCCATCCGGAGGAAGAAGATCGTTTTCACCTGCATTGAGGGAACGACGGGCTACAGCTGCAATCCCAAATACATCGCCGAGGAATTTTTGAAAAGGAAGGCGGGATACGAGCTGGTCTGGCTGGTCAACGACATGGGAAAGCAGTTTCCGAATGGTTTAATTCACTTACTACATATATATAGCTATAAAAAAATAACCTTAAAAGGTATGTATGCGCCTTTGCCGCGAGTTTCGGGGGTGGGGTCGAAGGTGATTG
>CAMIWP010000087.1 GCA_946402475.1 uncultured Selenomonadaceae bacterium | reverse complement strand
AGAAATAAAATTTCTAACGGGGAGTAGTATCACTCATGCTTGCCGATGATTTTTTCCATCCATATCATGTTGTACCAGCGGCCGAATTTGTATCCACACTTGTGGAATGTGCCCACCTTGACGAATCCGAGATGCTCGTGGAAATGCTCGCTGTTCCTCGTGAGATACTCATCCTCCGCGACGGGATCGCCGACACAGGCGTAAAGATTCGTGATGCCCATGGGGAAAAGCTCTTCTTCCAGCCTTTCGTAGAGTTTCCTGCCCACTCCCCTGCCGGTTTCCCCCTGCCTGAGATAAATGGTCAACTCCGCCGAACGAGCATAGGCGGCTCGTCCCACAAAGGGGCCCGCATAGGTATATCCCAGAATCCTTCCGTGGGACTCCGCCACCAAGTAGGGATATTTTTCCAAGGTCTTCTCCATGCGGTTCCGAAATTCCTCCAAGGTCGGAACATCACACTCAAAGCTGATGGCTGTGTGCTCCACATAATGTCCGTAGATGGTCAGAAGCTCCTCCGCATCGCTGACCTCGGCCTTTCGAATCGTTGCGTCCATAAGATCTCCCTTCCCGGCCCGCCCTGTCCCCCATCACCGCGAGCCGCCCGTACAGTATACCATCCGGACCGCCGACCGGCAAGACGGAATGCGCGGCCCAAAGATAATTTATACCTTGCGGCAGGAATGAAACCTCTCTTGTCGAATCAGAAACTATGAAAATCGTTGTTCCCGTTTGATACCCGAGGAGTTTCCCAATGAAAAAAAACCACATCTTGCAAAGAATGTATCAATACTTTTTCCAGTCGCGCATCGGCATCAAAGGGCAGGTGCAGAGGTTGCTCTTTCTTTCCAGCGTCGTGTCCCTTGTCACCGTGGCTTCCATCGCCCTGTTGGGCATGCTGTTTGCCCGCTACAGCTCCGTGCAGAACGGGATGGATATGGGACAGGAAGCCGCTTCGGCCGTCAATGCCAAGCTGCACGCCGAGTCCGAAAAACGACTGCAGCTTTTGGCCCACGAACGCACCCGACAGATCGAGCTCCAGCTCCAGCGCATCGAATTCCGCACCGAATCCATCGCCGTCCATGCCTCTGACATCATCGAGCACGAAGAAAATTACCGTCCGCGGGATGTGCAGCCGCCCCGCAAGGAAAACGGAGGGATCATGTCGGTCCAGCTGGAATTTGCCGAGTGGGCCGATCCTGTTGCGCTGCGAAAAGAGATCGGTCTCTTGGCAAACACACAGGATCACATGCTCTACACGGCGAAGATCAGCGGCGAGGGCAGCATTGTCAGCGTCGCCTCCAAAGACGGATTCTCCATCTCCGTTGATGCGGATGCCCACCATCGCTTTGTCGACGGCTCCGACGAGCCCGTCCCCTTTGACTCGACGGAACGGCCGTGGTACAAGAAAGCCGCCGAGGCCCGCAAGCCCGTCTTTACCGATGTGTACAAAAACAAATTCGGCGGGCAGTTTCGCATCGCCTGCGCCGTCCCTTACCGCAAAAACGGCGAATTTGCCGGAGTGACGGTGCTTTCCACCGCCCTGACGGACATCAGCAAGGTGGTGCTGAGCGAGCACGAAACCTGCTTTGTCATCGACCAAAAGGAACAGATCCTCTTCAGCCAGGACGCGACAGGCATGCTCACCGCCATCACCGGCCTCGGGGAGAACAACCTGAACGGCTTGAATCTGGGCTATATCCCCAAAAAGCCGGAGGAGTTCACGGAAGCGCTGAAGCAGATGACGGCGTGGAAGCAGGGCACCAAACAAATGGCCTATGCCGGGAAGATCTACTACATCGCCTACGCCCCCATCGCCCAAACCGGGTGGAGCTTTGCCGCCGTCCTCGACGCCGCAGCCATACAGGCGGCCGAGGAAAATGCCCGCCAGGAGGTGCTGAACATTGCCAAGACCAACACCGACCAATTGGAGTCCTTCATCTACCGGCTCATTCTGGTCATGCTGGTCGTCATCATCGTTCTGGCCTACGTGTTCCGGCAAATCGGCAGCAAGCTGGGGGATCGCTTTTCCCGTCCGATCCTGGAGTTGTCGGATGATGTTCGGGAGATTGCCAGCGGCAACCTGGACAAGAAAATCGACATCCACACCGGTGACGAAATCGAACATTTGGCGGCGTGCTTCAACGGCATGACCATGGAATTGAAGGATTACATGGACAATCTCACAAAGGTCACCGCCGACCGGCAACGCATTGCCACGGAGCTGAACGTGGCGACCAACATCCAGACCGCGATGCTGCCCAAGGATTTCCCCGATCGAAAGGAATTTGCCCTGTACGCCACCATGCGCGCTGCCAAAAAGGTGGGCGGCGACTTCTACGATTTCTACATGGTGGATGACAACCACCTCATGATCACCATTGCCGACGTGTCCGGCAAGGGGATTCCCGCAGCGCTCTTCATGGTGATCTCCAAAACCATCCTCAAGAACTTCGCCCTCTCCGCCGTCGGCAACGACGATATACCGGCGGTTGTGGCTTGCGCCAACAACCAGCTGGCCCAGGGCAACGATGCCATGATGTTTGTGACAGCGTTCGTCGGCATGCTGGACGTGAAAACCGGAAGGTTCGCCTACGTCAATGCGGGCCACAATCCCCCTCTGCTGTATCGCGCCGCCAAGAACGCATTTTCCTATTTGCACGTGGAGCGGAACTTCGTTTTGGCGGGCATGGACGACATGCAGTTCAAGGGGGAGGAACTCACCCTCCTTCCCGGCGACGAGCTCTTTTTGTACACGGACGGCGTGACCGAGGCCCTCAACGAGGAGGAGGAACTCTACGGTGAAAAGCGCCTCCTCGACTGCTTGAACGGAGCGAATATCAAGAACCTCTCCCTCAAGGAACAGCTTGCCGTCGTGAAGAAGTCCCTGGACGAACACGTGCAGAAGGCGGAACAATCGGACGACATCACCATGATGGCGCTATCCTTCGCAGGCGCAAAGAAGGACACGAAGAACGCTCTCGATGAAGCGGCAGGCAACAAACGGTAAGATTCCCCCCAACCGATCAAGCGGCCTTTTTCTCCCCGTTCCCGCCGGAAACCGAGTCCGCCTCCGACTGAGGCAGTTCATGGAAAGCATCCAACGCCCTTTGGAAGCGCTGCATGACATCACGCAAGGGATACAGACCATCCTCCCTTTGTTGGAGGCCCTTGAGCTTCAAAGGATAAATCATAGGAGGATGGTCCAGAGTGAGGGGTGTGCGCTGCCGCAACTGGTCGACGCTCTGATAGACAAGGTCAAGGGAAGCGTATTCCCTGCCGTCCTTGCCCTTCCACTTTCCGATGACGAACTTTGCGCCGATGGGGGTCTTGCTCTCAATGGCTTGCGGCAGGGAATAGTCCTCCACCCCCAGGGCCCCGAGAACGCTGGTCAGATTGGTATCATGACCGCAGAGGAATGTGAACTTCCGTTCCTCCATGGAAAGCTCTTCCCGCATCACTTGCAGAAGACCATGGGCCACGTTGACCGATACGGAGGGAGGCGTGAGCAACATGTCGTAGTAAATGTCCTTGATGCGCCCGATGTTCTGCCATTCCCTATCCGTGAGCTTGTGACCAAACCCCGCCTTTGTCTTGTCCGGCTCCTCATAGTACTGCAGGATAAGCGCCTCGGCTGCGGAGAAGGCCAGTTCGGAGGATCCCCTTATGACGGGCTGCTTGCCATTTTCCACGTTGATTTTCATGTCCTCCGGGGAAAAATGTTTCAGCCCGTCCTCCTTTGCGGCAGGGGAATCCTTGAGATCCAGAGTCTTCTCCAGGGTTTGGAAGGAGGCGGCGAGTTTCCTTTCCATGCCCTGCCCCTCGTAGATGCGGGACATTTCCGACAGGATTTCGGCCCGATAAGCGTCATTCATGAAGGAGAATCTGGGGCTGAACACCATATCGCTGCCCTCGGGCGCGTATTTATGCTCGATAATTATATCGGCCATGGGCATCATGCCGGCAGAAAAGAACCGTGCCGTGGCGATGGTGCGCTGCTTGGAATTGGCATAGAACCGCACCTCCCCTTCCTTGGGGACGAAGTTCTTCGGAATGAGGTTCTCCGCCGTCAGCCATTGACAGAAATACTGCCCCATGATGGTTTCCAGCTGGCCTCCCTTCAGGGAAAGCTCACTGGGCGCCGAGGTCCACGAAAACCACGGATGGGGCGTGACTCTTCCCAGCGCGGAGTCACTTCTCGACAGAGGCGAGCGAATGTTGTGACGGCTCAGCACCACCACTTTCTGAAGCCGGTACGCATCGTGAAACTCGGCGCTGCGGCCCCCCAAGGACGCAGTGGCAAGAACCGCCTCCGTCAGCATCAACAGGGAAACAACAAAGGTTACAAGCACTTTTTTTGCCATGTGGATTTCTCCTTTCCACCTGCCTATTCCTTTTTCACGGGCATGTCCAAATCATGGGAATCCCACGCTTCAGATTTCACGGGGAACGCACTTCTCTCTCAGAAATTGCCAAATTCCCTCTTCGTTATTGGAGGCTGTGACAAAAGCAGCCTCCCTTTTTACATCATCGGGAGCGTTGCCCATGGCAACGCTGTTTTTTATAAGACGGAACATGTCAAGGTCGTTGTAATTGTCGCCAAAGGCCAGGGCTTGACCGCTTTCCAGGCCGTAATGCCGCAAGAGAACGGCGATGCCCTTGGCCTTGGAAATTTCCTTGTCCATGATTTCCACCAGCCAAGTGGAGGATCGCACGATATGAAATTCGATAAAGGCGCGTCCCAGCTCTTTTTCCATTTGCCGACAAAGTGCTTCGTCGGCCATCAACAGCAGCTTATTGGGTAAAACGCCTCGCTCAAGCAGCGAGATAAAATCCGCCGATTCCGGTTTTGCTCCGGTGATGGCAGCCTCCTTTCGCACAAAGGGATCCTTGCTGTCCGAAACGTACCAATGAAGCCCTGCATAGTAATTCACGGTGGCAGCGGGATATTCCTTTTCGATATGGCGCAAAATCTTCCCAACGCGTTCCGCCTTTAAGCGACGGTCAAAGATGGTTTTGCCCTCTTCATCGAGAATCAGGGAACCGCCGCCGCTGATCAAGGGAATCGAAAGCTCAATCTCGTCGATGATGGGATAAATCGCCTCCGGCATCCGCGCCGAAACCAACACGAAGCGCTTCCCCTGCCGCAAAACCTCCCGTACCGCCGCCAAGGTCCTTTCGCCGACTCTGTGGTCATCGGCGAGAAAAGTCCCGTCAATATCCGAAAAAATAATCTGCGTGTCCGCAAACATGAAATCGCCTCCCAGTTCCTAATACCTCCTCCGGCAGAAATCGGTCGGCCATGCCGTCAAAAAGAATCCGCACGAAAAACCGACTACCGTTGCAAAACAGCGTTAATCTCCTTTTGCAGCTTGTTGAGCGCGTTCATCCGCGGCGTTACGCCGTCGATGATCTTGGTGATTTCCGCGTCAGCGTAGAGCATGGCGGCGCGGTATTGGGGAAATCGGTAGGGCATGACGGCGTTGAGCATGGTCGCGTCGAGATTGGGAGGCGTGACAGCGCTTTCCTCCGCATCCCAATGAAAAATTTCCGCGGCCTCCGCCGACAGAACCACATCCCGGCGCGAAGGAAGGGCTTGGGATTTTTGCAAGATGAGCCGCTGTATCTCCCGGTCGTAGCAGAGAAGTTTCATAAAATCCCAGGCCAAATTTTGTTTTTGCGTGCGCGCGCTCATGCCAAGCAAAAGTGTCTGACATACGGAAACGTTATCCCCATGAGGTCCCACCGGCATGGTTGCACAGTCCCACTCAAAAGAACTGTATTTTTTTATACGCCAGGGATAGGGTTTATAGGCGCGGTACTGG